>DATKDA010000127.1:0-6361 GCA_035512935.1 Pyrinomonadaceae bacterium
GGGCTCGGCGAGCAGTCACCGGCGCCAGGGGTGTGCGATCTCCATTCCACACCAGCTGAGTGCTAGCTTACACTGCTTTTTCAAAGATCAACTTTTCATGTTCGGTGGCGCGCCCCTGGGCGCATGTTGAACTCCGGGGTATCCACCACTCCGTGGTGGCTCCTCGAGGGTGAACGCTGAGTTGCGTTTGTGGAGGTTAGCGTTTGATTGCGAGCTAGCCCAAAGGCCATTGCGAGAGAGGAGCTTTGTGGACTTAATTAGGTTTCATTAACCTCCCATTTCCTCCACTTTACTTGTACAAAGTCTTCTCTCGGGCTAAGCTAGTGTCCGTAACTGCCTTATAGCGTTTTAGCCGGTCGCTCGGGCGCAAACCTCTCCCCCGAAAACTTTTGTTTTGTCTCGGGCTCGACATGCAAATGTCGAGGGTTGCTCTCTCCCCATCGCTTCCCCGCCGAGGCGCAGGTGTTTCCTATTAACCAAAACATGATTCGAGCAAGGTACAGTTTGCATGGATATCGATCTTCAACGGGAGCAACGAAAATGAGAGTATTTTGTCCCGAACATCATCGCGGATTTTTCGCTCCTCGACAGAGCCCAATTAAATGTGAGAATCGAGGCCATATCCTTGGCGAGCTGGACTTCGCCGGTGAGAGCAAGCGGCCGCTCGAGATTGGCTGGCAGTACTGCTGTAACTGCGAGCATTTCTGTCCGGCCGAATTGGAAACGGAAGGCATCCCACGCTGTTCTGTTTGTGCCCGACAAAGTTCAGTGATGTATCTGTGCGATCGTTGTTATACGCTTAGCTTTGAGTCCCGAACCGCCGTCCAAACAAAGAATTTTGCTCTGTCCTCCGAAGGCAGACCGGAACCCTCCTGTCCGGGATGCTTGCACGAAGCGCCTGTTGATCTGTACGAACACAGTTGCGATGGATTAGGCGCAACTTTTTTCACACCCCTCAGCAACTGTCCTGCCTGTGATGAACGCCTGGATATTGGACCATCTTTTCCGGCTTCGGTGGCCTACTACCTGAAGAGAACCAAGGCGCGCAACAAGCTCAATGCCACTTTCGACTACGAGAGTGAACTGTTCGTGCCGGTTGGGGATGGAGAGTTTGTCGTAGTCAGCAATGGCGATCAGTCAATAGTCTTGCCGCGACCGGCGCGTTTCGCGACAAAGCGAGACTTCTACGACTTCTATCAGGACTACTACCATTGCGCGAAGCCAGGCCCAGGCGAAGTGCAGATTATTCAACCCGCCACAGTCATCCGCGTTTCAGGTGGTTGGAAGCCACAAGCTTCCGGGATCCTTGAAATCGTCAGCGACCAGCCAAAAAAGGAAGCGCTGCCGTTAAAGAGGGAACCAGTTGAACTAACGCCGCAAATAAGCACCGTAGCGCCTGCTCGAGAGAAGACTGCAACAACATTAAAGGCGGACTCGGAGTCAATTGAGTGCACCGATTGCGGTTCACTGGTAGAGACAAAATATGCTTTTTGTTGGAAGTGCGGTCACCCGACCGGGGAAAGGTCCTTAGCGGGAAACCGAAACCTGAGTTCGATTCCGCCGGTATTGGAAGATGAGGACCAGACTGCGGAACATCGCGTGGTTTCGGCGGGGGTGCCGATCTTTTCCTGGGCGTTGCCAAAGGAGCCGGTCAATTCTTCGACAAACGGTGCAGTGCTGAAACTGATCGCCGTCGCTGTCATTGGTTTGGTTGTGATGGGCCTGGGCCTGTACGTGCTGGTGCGCTGGACTTCAGCGAGCGCTCCGGCAACGGACGCTCACGCAGTTGAGCAGGGCCAGAGCGAGGCAGGATCTGAATCAGGCAACATAAATCCAAACAGGGAATCAGTGGAACCGAGTCCGCCTGTTTCAACACCTGAAGAAGCATTGCGAGACCTTCGTAGCAGAAGTATCACTGACTCAGATTCTTCGGCAGCGCAGGCCGCGCTCGAGTTTCTAGCGCCAGTGGAAAAACAGCATGTTAGAGATTATCGTCTCCCGTTAGAGCGCGCGCGATTACTTGTTAAAGCCCAAAGTGAGAGGTTCGAAACTGAAGCCTTTGCGGCACTCTTCATTGCGGCTGAGAAGGCAATTAACAGTGGTAAAGCTCAAGAGATGCTTAACAGTCTACACCGGCACAGGACTGGCGACTTCCGAATGCTCTCCAGGGGGCATACTGAGTGGCGACAACTCGTACGCGCGTTGAGAGGAAAGAATGCAAGGCTACTAAACGCCACGGTTTAAACTTCTGACCATCATCCCGCCTGAATCAGCACTTCTAATGTTTTACGAGCAAAGGAAGGCTGCAATTCCTTTGACATTCCTCCGCGATCTCGATAGAAGCCAGTAGGAGCACGGCGCGGCTTTCAGCCGCAACCAACGGGATGAAACTAGTGATCCTGAAAGCCGAGCTAAACTCTTCACGTTACTGAGAAGCTCGAGTTTGAGCGCCTGAATTTTGCTTCTCTTTAGTCTGGACGCCACCGACTGAGAAGCTCAAAAGGAAACTTTGCTAAAAATACAAGAAGTTGGGGACTTGTAACACGGGGAAACTGCATTAGAAGGAGGCTTGGTTGATGACTGACCCGACCATCAGAGTACCAACTTGCCCCAACTGTGGGACGCTTGCGGTTCCCGGTGAGGCGCACTGCCGGCATTGCGGAACGCCTCTTGTTCCGCCGACTATTGCCGCGCCTTCGGCCCCCACACAGCAGCAACAAGGGCCTCCGATGCCCACAATTCCGGTTCCTCCACCTGGTGTACCTCCTGTTCACGCAGCGCCACCTCCGATGGCGCCCAAAAAGCGTCGCAGCCCTCTTTTGATGGGTTGTTTGATCTTCCTCGCTGTTCTTGTCATGGCAGGAGGTCTCGGCGGCCTTTACGTTTGGCGACGCTCATCCTATACGCCCCCGGAACGCAAAGCGCCCGACATTCCTGAACGAGTGGCGGGAACGTTAACTGAATTTCCCGTGGACAACGATCCGGATGCACCGCTCCGCCCGACTTCGGTGGAGACAGAGGCACTCGGAGGAGCGACGGCAAAGTCATCCGGTTCGTCTGCGACCAAGTTACCGCCGGGGGTTGACCGCACGGGGCTCGCTCGAGGTGCGACTTCAATGACGTCATCAACTTATCGCCCCCGAGCGAAGACGGCTAGCACGGGATCGTCGACGCCAGCCGATACGGACATTTATATCTGCGTGCTCAGGATGATTCCGAACCGGCCCAGGTTTGGGGACGAACTCGCTACTTCAATTGTAAAAGTAACCAGTGGACAGCAGACCGGGGTACGCGTGCAGAGCTCGCGAGGCGCAATCTATACGGGCTCGCGCATCCGGTCGTCGCAAGGGCACGTGTATGTTCTGCGCAAACAGGCTGACGATATCCTAATCCTCATCTATTCTGCCGATCCGTCAAACCAAAGTGCCATCGATCGTTTAGCGCAAAGTGTTGGAAACGGCGAAGGTCTTATGGATTATCCGGAAGTGAAGGACTCGCTGTGGACGTTGCCTGCCTCTATTCCGAGCGGGCTGACTCTACAGGAGATCAATACCGTCACAGGGGATCAAATCGAAAATGCAATAGCCACGTCGGGCAGCAATCAGAGTGGTGACGAAGTGCAGCGAATCCTGTCGCAGATGCGGCCATTCATTCCCGCTCGTTTGACCGGCGCCCGTTATACGGACGCCAGCCGCCAGGAATGGGTAACACTTACGTTCCAGTACGATTCGACGTTCCAGGCGTGGAGAACCTGGTTGCTTGCTCGAGGAGCGTTGGGCTTGAGTGGCGCACAGTCGACCACAGTGCGTGATGTTACCGGTCTCTATCTGGTTCAGGATGGAAAAGGCATCCTTGTATTTCAGAAGGGACCTTATTTGATCTTTGTCGCGGCGCCACCGGCTGCACAGATGAATAACCTGATAGCATTAGGGAATCAGTTCCAGGTCTAAGAGTGTCGATCCTTAAAATCCTGCCATAAGCCGAAACAGTTGAGAAAAATGTGCTTGAAATGGGACGTCTATCTTCTAGTCTGTCTTTGAACTGCTTATAAGATACGCAGCGCTTTTTAGATTCGCTGCCCATCTATCAACCATAAAGGTTGCCGACTGAGCATGAAGATTTGAGCGTGAAGGAGCCCTTAGAAGTGACGCGCGTAGACAGCGGAAGAAGTATTAGCTATCAGGTTAACCGCTGAGTGGAATTCATACAACAATAGAGCAATTACGAACGCTACAGGCTGGTACTGGCCTTAATTAATCTAGCGAGATTAAGAAAATATCCCAATTAATTACGGTATTTGGATTGCTCACTAAGTAATTAACCTTTCATTCAGAACTTAACAAACAAAAGGGGGAATACTGATGAAATCATATGACGAGCGGTACGACGTTGGCCGCCAAACAGACAGATACAGTCCCCGCGAAGCGCCCCTGCGAAGTCGTGACGATTACGCTTCCGGCCGCTCGGACTGGAACCGGGACAGGCGTGATTACGAGCGAGTGCGGTACGGTGAAGGATTTCGCCGTGAGGATCGAGACTTCCTCGATCGCGCGTCCGATGAAGTGAGTTCCTGGTTTGGCGACCGGGAAGCCGCGCGGCGCCGCCGCCAGGATGAGCGGCGTGAAGAACGGAGACACAGTCGCCGTGGAAATGGATCGGCCCGGAGACAATCTTTTGATGCGATTCGTGCAGGCGAGGTGATGACAACCGAAGTTGTCACTGTGATGCCGGACGACACGGTCGAACAGGCCAGCCGGCTGATGCGGGAGTATGACTGTGGCGCATTGCCGGTAGTTGGTTGGGTGGTCGTCTGATGGGGATGATCACCGATCGAGATATCACGGTGCGGTTGGTGGCCCGAGGCGAAGATACGAGACGAGCACGGGTTGCCGAATGCATGACAGACGAAGCCTTCGCATGTCATCAATCGGATGGCATAGAAGATTGTATGCGCACGATGTCCCGTCACCAGGTAAGGCGGTTGCCGATTGTCGATAACAACCGGCGGGTTGTCGGCATTGTTAGCCAGAGCGATCTGGCCCGCTACGCCGGCGGGCATCCCGGCCGTGCCGGAAGACGTGACGTTGCTGATGTTGTCTGCGCAGTGTCTAAGCCATCAGACGCTGCCTATCGTTAATCAGCGAGATTATCGGGGTGAGGCGTTTCCCATAGTCCGCCTCACTCCGCGTTCTTGCCGGGCAAACCGTCGGGAACAAGGCGATCAGTTGATTGAGTGATCTGAGGAGTTGGAATACATGGCAAAAGAAAAGCCTAACGGGATGGCAGAGGAGTTAGGTGAAGAGTCATCTTATGAAGGCAAAACTGAGATGAAACGTCGTGTTCGCCGAGGCGACGAATCGAAAGGCGACCCCGACGCCCGCGACGTTGCCGGGGCTCCGAGTGTTGGGGAAACGCCCGAAGCCCGCGAGAACCATAGCGCAACTCATGTCAACACTCCGTCCGCACCCCAACGCGAAAGGTCGGAGACCGCTCCAGGTAAACTGAAAAAGGCCGAGGACTGACACCTTAGGAGCCGACACTCACATACTTCTCAGGTTGTAATTTCACCTTCTCACATTAGACTCTTTCTTGACAAGCCACTTGTCGTGAATTACGTTGGGGCCGATAGATAAGAGCTGGCGGCCACGAGTCTGCGCGTCAGAGGGTAGAGCTTCCGCCGGATAACCAGATAAAACCAGCTAATGTCTTCCCCGCCTGCGACAATCAAATGAGTGACGACAGAAGAAGTGATCCACCCGATTACGGAGCAACTGTAAGAAACATCCGCCTGCCGGAAGGAACGGGCCGGCAACCAACGCAATACACTGAGCCGCCACCAACTCCAAGACCACCGCAGCCGCCTCCCAAGAAGCGAGGCATCCCCATCTGGGTGTGGCTGGGCGCGGCTGGCGCTCTCTTTGTTATGTTCGTTGCGGTGGTTCTCGTCGTCTACTTTTTCCTCTTGCGGGAACCGGGCTTTACGATGATTGTTCGGGGCGCGCCCGCCGGAAGCGACGTGTATGTCGATAATATTAGTCGGGGCGTTACCTCGGCGGATGGTTCGATCAGAGTGCCGGGGCTCAAGGCCGGAAAGAAGATGGTGAGAGTAAGCCACGCCGGCTATAACGATTTCAATACCTCAGTAGCCGGCAAGGATGGCGAGGTGCGAACGGTGATTGCTCAGCTTACACCGATCGAGTCGAAACCTGCCGGGCTGGCAAACGAGATTGATTACAATGGTCCAATGCTCTTGATTGGCGCAGGTGAGTTCGTCATGGGAAGTGACAAGCACAAACCCGATGAGAAACCTGCTCATAAAGTGACCCTGCCGGATTTCTACATAGATAAGTTCGAGGTCACG
>DATKDA010000128.1:0-39572 GCA_035512935.1 Pyrinomonadaceae bacterium
GCGAGAGGTAACTGTACATTCCGGCTTGCTGAAGATCGTCTCCGCGCATCATGCTCCTCCATCGTTGATGTTGGACCATATTATAATTGACTATGATCATTCTGTGCGGAGAAAGTTTAGTTTTTCAGCAGCCTGCTAGAACCCGAAGAGCTGGCAGGTATCGTTATTGAGCACTTCAATTCGCTTCCAGCAAATGAGCAGCGTTCAATCCACCCTGACAATTTCGTCAATCCAAATTCCTCTCCAGTAAACAGATATCCAAGACAGTATCAGGACCGAGTAGCGAAGGCGCTGATGGAGGCTTGGGAATGGCTGGTACGTGAAGGTCTATTGGCACGGCAACCCGGTTCTCCTGGGTGGTTCTTCATAACGAGGCGTGGCGAGCGGATGAAAACGGCAAGCGACCTTGAATCTTATCGCTTGGGCGAGCAGACCAAGATTAGAGATCAAGTCAACAGCCAGTCGTCAACCGCGATTGAAAAGGACGACTCAGCGCTTCTTAACGGTCGATACAAGATAATTAGATCTCTCGCGTTGAGTGGGTTTGCGCAAACGTTGCTTGGTGAGGATGTTCTATTGCCGTCAAAGCGTAAGTGCATTATTAAGCGATTCGCATTTACTTCGAATGATCCTCAGACTCGCGACCGGATGCTTGACCGCTTCGAGCGAGAGGCGGTCAACTTGGAAAAACTAGCGGAAGATAGTGATCAAGTACCTGATTTGTAGGCGCACTTTCCAGAGAATGGTCAATTCTATTTGGTTCAGGAATACATTCAGGGAGACACGATTGCTGCAAGGGTTGCAAAAACAGGGCATCTATGACGAGTCGCGCGTTAGGAAGATCCTAAGAAGTCTCTTGATCGTTTTGAAATGTGTCCATGCGCACTCCTTTATTCACCGAGATATCAAGCCAGAAAATATTGTGATTCGAGAAAGCGATAATAAGCTGTTCTTAATAGACTTCGGTGCTATTAAGGAGATCGCTCGCACTATCGTTGATCCGTTCGGAAATCCATCGACCACTGTTGTCATCGGAACGCCCCTTCGGCGCGCTTCTCAAGTGCATCGAGAATTCACCGGTGTTCTTGCAGAAGCTTATCGATGCTTACGAAAGGTTGATTCAGCATGAAAGGATTCCAAAAAGTCAGTATGAGCATTTCGGTCTAGAAGAGATTGCGGTCCACTTGCTAGGACAACTTCACTTGCAGATCTCCAATTATCGTTCGGACAGTAAGGATGAGCTGGTGAGATTTACGGCGTACGCTCTGATGGACCTAAACGTTGTCTTCCCGAAAAACTCTTTACCGGAGGACCACAAGATTTCCGGCTTTTGCAGGGACGTATTACAAGGGTTACAAGGCAACGATGGGAGGATAGATCAATTTCTTCAAGAAACTAGGAACGTTATTGAAAAGACAAAAACTCGATCAACCGAATTGTGGGAAAAATTGAGACGGGATCGCATGGAGATTGCCAATCGATACAACGCAACCTTCGAACGATGATTCGTTGGAAGATCCGTTATAGACAGACTGGCGCGTTCTCCTACGTCAGCATTTCGCTGTAAGAAATTAGCGATGGACGATTCATGGCAGTCACGTCTCCGCGCTAGCGTTGGCGATTCGAGACTATGGAGGTTGCGCAGACAAGTCATATTGAAGACTGCCCTCGAATTCATTGCTGTTGGAAAGGAACTCTCACAGCCTATCGACGCCAATGAAGAGACACAACAGGAGATTTATGCCGTCGGCTTATTGATGCAAATGGCAGGCGAACTGGCTCTTTCGGCCGGTAGACTGTTGTCAGGTGGGGAGCACTACGCTGGCTCCGCGCTTGTTCGGCAGATTGTTGAGATTGAGTATTTGACTTGGACTTTCAAAGAGGGACATCGGAGTGCAAACAAATGGTTGCAAAGCACACACGACGAACGAATGAAATTGTTTAGCCCGCGTGAGCTACGGAAGACTTCGAAGGGACGCTTTCTCAGCCGAGACTATCAGCACCATTGTGAGCAAGGAGGTCATCCAGTGCCGCTAGGGAGTTTTCTCCTTGGTGCTCAAAGTCCTGGCAGCGCCCAGATGTTGCTTGTTGATTTGATAGTTCATTGCTGGCGGACTTGGGACCAAGTTGTGCAATGGTCAACCGCGACACCGCAGGCCGCAGCCATTGTGCTTGCGCAAGGTCAACAAATAAGCGCTCGATTGAACCAATGGGGTAAGCGTGATCCGATGTACGCGTTAATGGTGGAACGCTACCCGGAGAAGAAGTCCTGATCTTCAATCCCATCTTTGGCTGAGTTTCAGCAGAAACTGGAGCGTTCAGATGGCGCGATTATGGCGCGATGGCGTGTTCAGACGAGCAGCATCTAACTAACTTTGACGGCTGCGGGCTCGGTAAATCTGCTACATCCTGCTTAGGCCAACTTCGTTGATGCCCAGCAGGTCTCATAACCCGTTTCTCCTCGAGGTTTGAGACGAACTGCGAATCCCTCGAAGTCTGCACGAACACCCTTAATTGACCCTATCAAACTTTGCGATCAGGCACACAGCGTCGTGATCGCCTTTTGAAGCACTTCTACACAGCGATTGAGGTCAGCCTTTGGAACATACTCTCCGGTGCGGTGAGCAACTCGAATATCGCCTGGTCCCATGACGACGGCTTCAGCGCCCAGTTCGATCATTTGGACCGCCTCCGTACCAAACGCCACGGTTCCTGCCGCTTGTCCGGTATATTCCTCGAGCATCTTTACTAGTGGCGATTCGGGAGAAGTTTCGAAGCCACCATCAGCGCGGTCGGCATCAACAACGCACTCGAAGTCGGGATCCATCCCGCGAGCTTCCGCAATCTCGGCGTTCAACATATCAAGAAAGCGATACGCATCCTGACCCGGGACCGGCCGCCACTCCAGGGTGAAACGGCATTCACCAGGAATGACATTCTTGGCAGTTCCGCCGTGAATCAGACCGACATTCGCCGTAGTAAAGGGAGGGTCGAAGGATTGATGCTGCTCGCCGCGCAACTCTTCAGAAATTTTATCGATTCGGGTAATCACTCGGGCGGCGCGAGAAATTGCCGAAGCACCCAGAGCGGGATACGCACTGTGGGCCTCACGACCACGAACGACCACTTCGGCAAGGCAGTATCCTTTGCCGGCGCGCATCGGCCGCAGCGAAGTTGGTTCGCCAACAATACTGTAGCGCGTTGTGAGGGGCTTCGCCTGGGCCAATCGCTTTGCCCCTATCAATCCGATCTCTTCGTCAGCGGTAAAGATCAATGCGAGGGGCCGGCCCAGAGACTTGAGATCTATACTGCTTACGGCCGTCAGAGCGGCCGCTATGAATCCCTTCGCATCACAGGCGCCGCGACCATAGAGTTTCCCATCACGTTCGATGAGCGTTGTGGCCTCCAGCCAGTTTGGGTCGAAAGGCACCGTGTCGGTATGTCCGACCAGCGCGAGTTCAATGTGGCCGCCATCTTCAACAGTCTTTGGATGGACCATGACCAGGTTGAATTTCTTGACGCCCTTATCATCCGTATAGGGATACATTCGCCCGCACATGCCCAACCGTTCCAAACGTGCCGACAGAAGCTTAACTATCTCAAGATTCGAGTTTGCCGAGATCGAATTTATAGCTACCAACTCGGCCAGAGTATCTTCGACTTTCATAACCATTGTTGGAGGCTTTCTATCAATCCCACAATCTCTTTTGAAGCGCCTTGAAGCGCTCCACTATTTCATCCTGCCCAGGATGCCGGCCGTCTTCAACGATCCTCTTTCCGCCAACAACGACGTCGCGCACCGCAGTTCGTGAAAGCGAGAATACAATCCCAGACAGGAGATTCGCCTCAGTGAGTCCCGCAATCGAAGGATCGCTCAGATCGACTGTAAAGAAGTCCGCAGGACGGCCAGCTTCAAGACTACCGGTTGTCGCGCCAATGCTCTTCGCGCCATTGATCGTCGCGCAAGCGAATAACCGGTTCGCAAGCGCTGACTGCCCATCTGCCGCAGGGTGGACCAACAGTACCCGACTGAGCTTCTGGAGTCGCAAATGATACTCGAGTTCGCGAGCGTCCTCGAGCAGATCGATCTGAACATTACTATCGGTTCCCAGGGAGACGTCGATTCCATGTTGGAGGAAGAGATCAGCCGGCACAATCCCGTCACCGAGATTGCGCTCAGTCGTCGGGCAGGCGCAAACATTAGCACGCGCCTCGGCCAGCATTCGGGCCGCTTTGGCAGTGATATGGATGGTGTGCACTCCGGTAAACCTTTCGCTTAACAGTCCTTCGGTCTTCAGAAGCGCTACGGGCGACCTTCCATACTCCTCGATGCACGTCGAGACGTCGGCGGGTTGTTCCGCGACGTGCATGTGGATTGGCGTCTCATGTTCATTGCTAAAGCGGACTATACGTTTTAGATAATCCAAAGGCACTGCGCGAATGCTATGTGGCGCAATGCCGGTCCACGCCAAGCCACCCGTATCTACCAAATCCGATCTCAGGTTAGTGAACCGCTCGAGATAGAGCTCGGGATCACTTTCTATAAATCTTGCCTGACGAGGATTCGGTTCGAGCTGGAAGCCTGACCGGGCATAAGCGACTCGCAGCAGCGCAATCCTGATTCCCACATCGCCAGCGGCCCGCACAACCTGCTTGGCGAGCAGATTCGAATCGTCGTATGGCGTACCATCGGGGGCGTGGTGAAGGTAGTGGAACTCACCCACCGCGGTAATGCCGCTGAGCGCCATCTCGAGAAAAGCCATCCGCGAAGCGTCGTACACATCCTCAGGTGAGAGGCGGGTGGCGGCGCTGTACATAAGTTCGCGCCAGGTCCAAAAGCTGTCCGCAGATTGTTGCGTGCGATGTTCTGTGCGGGCGCGAATCACACGCTGGAAGGCATGAGAATGGGCATTGACCATTCCGGGAAGCAAAGCGCGTCCATTAAGATGAATGAGGCTCCCCTTCGCTTCAGGCGCGCTCGTCAATTGGTCAATCGAGCCGTCATCGCCGGCTAGAAGTGCAGTGGCTGAAACAAACCTGCCATCGTCGTAGAACAGTTCCGGTAACCAACCCGTCATCAGGTGGCCCTGCCTTCGGCCATCGCGGAAAGATCGATCCTAGTTGTCATTTATTCGCACGACTTTTCTTGTTCGTAGCAATCCAGTCAACGACGTTTCGCTCCAATACATCGAGTGGCACCGCACCCGAACCTAACACGACCTCATGAAACTCACGGAGATCAAAACCATTACCAAGCTCGTTTGCCGCGCGGCTGCGTAGTTCCTTGATCTTTAGCTCACCTGTCTTATAGGCCAATGCCTGGCCTGGCCATGCGATATATCGATCGATTTCATTTGTGATGTCGAGTTCCTGCTTGGGGGCATTGTCCATGAAGAAGTCGATTGCTTTCTGTCTATTCCAACGCATTTCGTGAAGTCCCGTGTCTACGACAAGCCGGACTGCGCGCCACATTTCATAAGTAAGCTGGCCAAACTTTGAGTAGGGATCCTCGTAAAGTCCCATCTCCTCGCCGAGAGATTCTGCGTAAAGGGCCCAACCTTCAACAAACGCCGTATACCCGCCGTAACGCCGGAAGTTAGGCACTTCGCCTTGCTCCTGCGCGAGCGCAATCTGCAAGTGGTGACCAGGGACGGCTTCGTGAAGCGAGAGGGCCATCATCTCCCATTTGGGCCGTGTCTCCGGTTTATACAGATTCACGAAATACATTCCCGACCTGGAGCCGTCGGCGGACGGCTGCCGGTAGTAAGCGGTGGTCGTGTCAGGGGCAATCGCATCGGGAATGGGCGTCACGCCGTAAGGCATTCTTGGCAGCGTCCGAAAGACCTTAACCAGATGCGGATCTATCTGTTTGGAAATTGCCTGGTAAGCAAAAAGCAACTCCTCAGGTGTATCGTAATAGAAGCGTTTATCGGTTCGCAGAAACGTGAAGAATTCCTGGAGTGTTCCTTTGAAGCCCACCTTGTTCATGACCTTCTGCATCTCTTCACGGATTCGTTTTACTTCACTTTGCCCTCTCTCGTGGACCTCCCGCGGCGTGGTGTTGGTGGTGGTGAACTTGCGGACAAAGAAGGAATACATCTCTCCACCGTTTGGTATCTGCCAAACTCCGACTTCATCAAACGTAGCCGGCAGGTACTCTTCGACAAAGAATTCTTTGAAGCGTTTGTATGAGGGAATGATGGCGGCATTGATAGCGGCAGATGCTTCCCGCCTCAGTCGTTCCTGATCCGTGGAAGCAATGGTGGCAGGAAAGCGAGTGAATGGCTTGAAGAACGCGCTCTCTTCGGGTTTGGCGACGAGCTGCTTGTCGATCTGCGGCGGAATACGTTGCATGATTACTTTCGGGAGTACCATGCGTGCCTTGCTGCCTTCGCGCAATAGCGTGATGGTCTGGTCCATATAAGCCGGAAAAGACCGCAGGCGGGCAATCCAGTCCTCATAGTCTTTCACTGTCTCAAACCGCAGCGAGTCGGCCAGTTCGTTCTCCGTTTGAATGCCTCCCCGCTGGTTAAGCGGAATTAGGTACCAACGGTACTTAAACTCCTCTACATTCGTTTCGTAATCTCTCTTGAAAAGGTCGTAGTTCAGTTGGTCCTGCCCTGACAATTTGCTGCGATCGATCTTTGCGAGCTCGGCGAGGACCCCTACATTGTGAGCATTGCGCTTCTTGATGGCTTCAAGACTGAGGTCTCGCCACCGATCGTTCCAACGGCGATCGCCCAGTTGCGATGCGCGCGTCGGATTCTCTTGCATCTGATATTCCCATTCACGCGCGAACAGGTCGTGAAGGGCTTTTGTGGTTACCGGGTCCTGCGCGATTGCCGAGCTGCTACAGAGCGCAAATACGATTGCTACTAAGATAAATTGTCTTTGAATAGATCCCATCAATACCTCCATTTTGAATACGAGTAGTACCAGTGGTTGAGGCCCATTTGTCGTTTCGGAGACTTCAAAAAATACCAGCAGGGAAAGCGACGGTCAAAAAGTTGGCCAGGTAAACAATTCACATTAAAGACGAATGGAGACTGCGCTTCTTTCACTCCTCGTCTCGTGTGCTGATGGATCTTTCTTAGACCGTGCCTGACATCATCCACGAAACCGGGACGAGACACCAGCTAGAACGCTGCCGCATCACCCGCGTAAAATGCGCGCTTTGACTAACTAAGAAGTGGTTAGGTGAATTCAGTTTTTCTAAACGCGACCAAACTTCCAGTAAGTGATACTTCCAGGAGCCTGTTGCACGAGCAATACTGAGTTTCAGTCAGGAGCCTGCCCCCCAGGCTGAGTAAGCCTACTCGATTTCAATCCGTACGGTTTGCACGCCTTCGTGCACGCTTATCTCGGTTACAGAAATCTTCTTATTTTCGCGGATGAAGCTGATGTCGCCGCTCCGCTCGAAATGTGCGCTCTTTACGTTATCAACCTCTGAACTCCCATCCAATCGTAAGGCGCCCATTAAGTCCTTCTCGCTGATGTGACTTTTCTGCATCTTGTCCCACAGAATCTCGCCATCCCTGACCAGTTCCCGCTCATTGCCTTTAATCAGCGTGCCTAACCAGTCGACGTGAAAAGACCCGGCAGCCATTGCCCAGTGCAAACCCACCAGAACGAATCCTGCTCCCACCGTCGGGAAAAAAGGAGCACTTCCGGTGATGGCCCGACTAATTACGGAGCCAAGAACGATGCCCAAAATCACATCGAAGGCAGTATTTTTCCCAAGGAACCGTTTTTCGCCGAGCCGCACCATTGCTATAGCAGACAAGTAAACAATCAGTGCCCGTATGCCCATTTGCCAGAAGTTTAACTCGCCTTGATCCCGCCCCAGTACTAAACTCGCGAATTCCGATAGATTATCGAACATGGTTTATCCCCCCTAAACAAACCAAGGTAGGGGCAAGCCGTCATTTTATTCTCACTTAATACTCACGGAAGCTTGACATCTGTAACAATAACTGTTACAAAATGGCGGGCTTTTATGGACGGCTACCCGTTTTCCTTATGACAAGCAGTAGATTTGCAGTCGCAGTTCACGTTCTGGCGCTAATGGCCTGGTCTGAAGACGAGCCACTTAAGTCTGAGCAGGTGGCGGCGAGCGTTAACACCAATCCCGTCGTCATTCGCAGGATGTTATGCGAGTTGGCACAGGCTGGACTGGTCGTTTCGCAGACAGGATCACAAGGAGGCTCCCGGCTTGCTCGTGACCCGGGTGAAATTACGCTGCTGGACATATACGGTGCGGTGGAAAGCCGCGGTGTGTTTTCTTTACATAAACAGCCTCCAAGTCAGCGTTGTCCGGTTGGGGGGAATATCGAAACCGTCCTTGGAGAGGTATTCGGGGAGGTTACCACGGCGGTGGAGAACGTTTTGGTGACAATCACTATCAGCGACATTGTGGAGCGTTTCAAGCCGTGTAACGGCCTTGAAACAGCGACTCTCGAGTTGGCCGAAACTCGGTAATATTTTTTGATCTTAGTAATTGAACTAGTAGCAACATCATAGCGTAGGCTTACGGATCGAGTATGGGGAAATATGATTCAGGAGTTAAGAGATACATCGCTTGAGTGGCTCTCGAGCGATACCGCGCCGACTTCGAGTACTCCGGGTGAGCATTCGGACCGGGACGACGAGTTGTTGGATGCCTATTCGCGCGCTGTGATTAGCGCGGCTGATAAAGTCAGTCCTTCGGTCGTTTTTATCGAAGTTCAGCATCAGCTTAAGCCCCGGCATGGAAATTCCCAGCAAAAGCCCCGTGACGCCCAGGGCAGCGGCTCAGGGTTCCTCTTCACCCCCGATGGCTTCATACTGACAAACAGCCATGTTGTTCATGGGGCGAAGAGCATTGAAGTGACGGTTTCTGATGGGCGGCGTTGCCGGGCAGACCTAATCGGGGACGACCCGGACACCGATTTGGCGGTAATAAGGATCAATGCGCCAAATCTCGTACCTGCCCATCTCGGTGAGGCGCAGAGGATTCGTGTGGGTCAATTGGCTATTGCTATTGGCAATCCTTATGGCTTTCAATGCACGGTTACCGCAGGGGTGGTAAGCGCGCTTGGTCGGTCTTTGCGGGGGCAGTCGGGGAGGCTGATGGATGACATCATTCAAACAGATGCGGCCCTCAATCCGGGTAATTCGGGAGGTCCTCTGGTTAATTCCCGAGGAGAGGTGATCGGGGTCAATACAGCGATGATTCTTCCGGCTCAGGGAATCTGTTTTTCCACCTCGGTCGATACGGCCAAGTTCGTCGCCAGCCGGTTGATACGCGATGGTCGGGTCAGCCGTAGTTACATTGGCATGGCGGGTCAGAACGTCCCTCTACCACGCCGGATCGTTCGCTATTACAACCTGCCGGTTGAAAGTGGCATCATGGTTGTTTCGTCCGACGAAGGCAGTCCTGCAAGACGGGCTGGTTTGATTAGTGGAGACATCATCGTGGGGTTCGAAGATCATCCAATTAGCGGCATTGATGACCTTCACCGGTTGCTCACAGAGGACCGGATTGGAAGGAAGTCATCGCTGGTGGTGATTAGGCGCACAGAGAAATTGGCGCTGACCGTGGTTCCAGGGGATTTTGAGAGCGGTCAGGGCAAGTAAGAGGGTAAGTTACAGCTAGATAAAGCTTGAAAGGCGGGTCACGAATGGCCAGATATGAGAAGGAGCAAGGGGGTGCGGGTTTAATGGTTTCTACAGGGCGGGCATTCACAGGTACCGACGAGGAGCGCCTCGAGGAAGCTATCTCGATGGAAGAGATAGATGAAGTTTTGCAGAAGCTCGAGACTCCGGGTCTAGGTGTAGCTGAAGAGGACGAAACTTCTGCCGAGGAGGTTCAAGCAGCACCTTCTTTAGGTGACGAGGATGCCGAAGGTTTGAGCGAAGAGGTAGAACTCGACCTGTCGGCCAGTGAATTCGACAAAACATCTGACCCTGTTCGCCTTTACATGCGCGAGATGGGGGTCGTTCCATTACTCACGCGCGAGCAGGAAGTGGCTATCGCGAAGAGAATCGAATGGGGTGAGAAACGCTCGCAGAAAGCAATCACCCGCTCGCCAATCGCCGTGGTTGAACTCCTGCGCATTGGTGAAGAGCTGAAGGACGGAACACTCGCAATTCGCGATGTGGTGTCGTTCTCTGATCAGATGGAGACTGAGGAGCACGAGGACCGGCGGGAAGAGTACCTTAACTGGACGCTTGAAGGCATTCAAAACGCTCAGAAACTATTCGCACGGGCTCTTAAGGAGTTTGGTCAACTGCGCACAGAACAGAAACGGCTCCGTGGCAAGAAGTCAAGAAAACTGCCGCGGCTCAAACGCAAGCTGGCTCAAACTCGACTGGAAATCTCGCGGGAGATTAGCAGCCTTCAACTTAAGCCCGAAGCACGGCAGCGGCTGATCGACGCCATCGGTGCAGTCTTCAAAGAGACCCGCACGCTGGAACGCGAAATCGAGGTTGCTACAACTAAGCTTGGCAATAAGCGCTTGAAGGCCGACGATGCAAAGGAACTCAAACGCCGAGTATCCGGAGCACGTCGTAGCTTACGAGAAATAGAGGCGGAACACCATCTGCCGCCCGTCGAGATCAAACGGTCGTACCAGATGATTTTGAGTGGCGAAGCACAGAGCGCACAGGCAAAGCATGAATTGACCGAGGCCAATCTGCGTCTGGTTATCTCGATCGCCAAGAAGTACCAGAACCGAGGCTTGCAGTTCCTGGATCTGATTCAGGAAGGCAATATCGGACTGATGCGCGGCGTTGAGAAGTTCGACTGGCGCCGTGGCTATAAATTCTCGACATATGCGACGTGGTGGATTCGGCAGGCAATCACCCGCGCGATAGCGGACCAGGCGCGGACGATTCGCATTCCGGTTCATATGATCGAAGTAATGAACAAGCTAAAGAACACCTCGCGTGAGCTTGTTCGCGATCTGGGACGCGAACCGACTACTGAAGAGATTGCGCGGAGGATGGATACTTCGGTTGAGAAGATCAGCAAGGCAATCAAACTGATGCAGCAACCCGTCTCCCTCGAAACGCCAATCGGTGAAAGCGGGGATTCGCAACTGGGCGATCTGATCGAAGACAAGTCCAGCCAGAGTCCTGCGGAGCGAGTAATTACCTCGAATCTGCGTGAGATCACGGGTGATGTGCTTCAGACGCTGAGCCCTCGGGAGGAGAAGGTGATTCGCATGCGGTTTGGTCTCGACCATGAAGGACACGAGCGCACTCTCGAGGAAGTCGGTCAGGACTTCAATGTGACTCGTGAACGCATCAGGCAGATCGAGGCGAAGGCGCTGCGGAAACTACGCCATCCTTCGCGGGCTCGCTTGCTTAAAAACTTCATCGAAGGTCAACGCGAATAGCCTTGACCGAAATAGCTTAAAAGCCGGGCCTCAAGTCCAGTTAAGGCCCGGCTCCCCCAAAGCCAGCTTGGAGATGGTTCAAACTAATCTCCGTTCGTGGATCGTGTCTCTGGTCGGTTAGAGAATGATCCACGAAATCACACAAAATTACACGAACAAAACTTTAGACGAATACCAGTCTTATTCCCCCTGAGAGCGCGCGACGCAATTCGCGCGCTTTTCATTCGTGTTATTCATGTGACTTTGTGGATCGTGGCTTCGGTCGGTTTAGAGAATCTCAGTCGAGATCGTACGTTCCTCGCTTTTGCACCTTACCAGCTTGGCCTAGCTTGTTTACAAACAGAATTTTCCTACCGAGGAGCGAGAATTCGCTTGACCTTCTAGCCCGCTTCCCCTTTACTACTCCGCCATGCGCATACGGCTTAGCGTTTTTCTCATAACCCTATCGGGACTCGTACTCGAAGTTGGACTAACTCGCATTTACTCAGCCAGCGTCTGGTATCACTTCGCATTCGTCGCGATATCCGTCGCGCTCCTTGGATGGGGCATGGGAGGCTTTGCGGTCCACCTCTTGAAGCGAAAGATCCCAGTCACGATGAATGTGGCGGCTCTGCTCACGGCGATCTATGCCATCACAGTTCCTCTCTGTTTGTGGTTGCTGGGGAGCTTTCCATTCGAAGTTGACAGGCTGCCGGTATACTTTCTGGCCCCTCTGCTACCTTTCTTTCTGGCTAGCATGGCTTTGTCTATCGTGTTTGATCGTCATCGTGCGGAAGCCGGTTCCTTGTACTTTGCCGATCTGTTGGGCGCCGCAATTGGTGCTGTGTTGGTGACGTTGCTGCTGCACTGGCTGGGCGGGGAGGTGGCCTTGCTAACTGGAGCAATTGCTCCCGCAATCGCCGCTCTTCTCCTGGCGACTGGCAGTCCCAAACAAGCCAACCAGTCTCGGATTGCCGGGTCGATTCCGGGACTGCAAGCGATGCGAGTCGTGGCGATCGGCGCCGTGCTCGTGACTGCGAGCCTGGCATTCGCAGCCATCAAGTTTGAAATCCTGCGGATTGTTCCCGGAACGACGAAAGCCATGCGCCGGCAGATGGACGAGAATCCAGGAGCGCGGATCACCCAAACGGGATGGAATGCATACTCTCGAATCGATGCGGTCGAAGGTATCGATCCCAGTGAACTGGCGCGACTCTTCATCGATTCGGATGCTTGGACTGGCGTACGCGAATGGGATGGTCTAATCGAGAGCGCAACGGACCTGCGAGACTCCTTCCGGGCGCTTCCATTCAGACTCGTACCAAAGGCCGAGACGCTCATTATCGGGCCGGGCGGCGGTCCTGACGTCGTCGCAGCTCTGGCCTCGGGCGCTCGCAAAGTAACGGCGGTTGAGATGAACCCGCTGATGCTGAAGTTTGTGCGAAGTTACGGCCCGCGTGCAGCAAACTTATACGACCGGCCGGACGTTGAAGCCGTCGTGAGCGAAGGCCGAAACTTCATCAGCCGGACCAATCGAAAGTTCGACATCATTCTCCTGGGCTTTGTTGATTCCTGGGCATCGGTGGCGTCAGGCGGCCTTTCGCTTTCGGAAAACTACCTCTACACATCTGAAGCTTTTCGCGCTTATTACGATCACCTCACTGACGACGGGATCATGGTTATTCTGCGTTGGGACTCGGACGTTCCGAGGTTGGTCTCAAACTCCGTGGCGAACCTGGGACCCGAGGCTGCTTCACAACGAATCGTGACGCTGATGGAAAAGCAGACCACAGCGAATCAGCCTGCCCAAATGTTATTCATGCTGCGCAAGCGTCCGTTTACGGCAGCCGAAACGGCAGAAATCAGGGAGAAGTGGAGTCAGGCTGAACCAATCATTATGCCCGGAGGGCCGGCGCCGCCCATGATAGATGAGGTTCTGGCAGGCAAGTTGACTTTAGCCCAATACGAAGCACAATCACCACAATTCGTCGGACCTGTTGATGATGACAGTCCATTCTATTTTGCTGTCGAGCGGCCCTTTGGAATGCCCGGAGCCATAGCTAACTCCCTATTCAGATGGTTGCTCGGACCGAGCGTGGGCATGCTGGCAATATTTGCGGTGTTCGGGAGGCCGCGCCAGGCTACGATGGGCCCGTACGCGGGCTCGGTGATCTACTTTGCGGCCCTGGGCTTCGGATTTATCACGGTAGAGCTGGCGCTGTTGCAGAATTTGATCCTGCTCGTCGGCCATCCGATCTTCACACTTTCAGTGCTGCTTTTCACGTTACTCGCGATGGGTGGAATTGGAAGCGCTCTCAGTCGACGAGTGCCGATGTGGGTCGCCTGCATCAGCGTTGCAGTGATCGGAACTGTGGAAGCACTCGCGTTGCCTCAGTTGGTGCCCGCTTTGTTGTGGCTCCCGCTCTGGGGCCGGATCGCTTGTGCTATCGCGTTGATTGCACCACTGGGTCTCGTGATGGGAATGCCATTTCCGAGCGGCTTGCGACTGACTGGTACCGGCTCGCTTCCGGCGCCACCTTTTTATTGGGGATTGAACGGGATTATGTCCGTGATTGGATCGATAACGACGGTATTTGTGGCGCTGATGTCAGGATTTCAAGCAGCAATGCTGATGGGAAGCGCGTGCTATGTGATAGCAGCTTTTGCGTCGAAGCGCGCATTTCGGGAAGCTTCTTGGTGTGCGTCGTAACCACATGCGGCGTATGATCGTAGTAACTGATCAACACAAGATCTTCTCCCGTGCCCAATCACCTATGTCTCAGAAACTAGATTCTCGCAGTCATCCCAGGCATCGGGGCAAACTCCGCATCGGTAACGACTGGAATGCGATCACAATCATCGCGTTGTCGCAATCAAATCCACTGAAAGCGATCGCCGAGCTGGTCGAGAACTCCATTGATGCCCGCGCAACCAAGGTCACCATCATTCGCGGCCGCAGCGAAGGCAGCCATTACCTCGAGGTCCGGGATAACGGGCAGGGCATTCCTCGCGATGCGGATGGTCGGCCAGACTTCCGTTACGTCGCCACTCATATCTGCGACTCGATGAAGCGACAGCTCAAACGAGAAGGCGCCGGCGGACTTCAAGGTGAGTTTGGCATCGGCCTGCTTTCATTTTGGACGCTTGGAGAGGAACTGACGCTGACATCAGCAGGGAAGGACGGTCGTATTTGGCAGATGCTTATGAGAAAAGGCGACCCAAGCTATTCAGTCAAAGCCAAACGCCAGCTTTTTAGTGAACCCGGAACCCAATTGCGAATCGCCCGGCTGCTCGACGGAATTCGTTCGCTCTCGGGTGAGAAGATCCAGTGGTACCTCGCCGCGGAGTTGCGCGACCGAATACGTCACACCGGGGTGCGCATTACCGTTCTAGACAAGATTTCTCGGAAGCAGTACGCCGTGGAGCCCCGGCAATACGAAGGACGATTGCTCCATCAATTGCCTGCTGTTCGCGCCACCCTCGGCGACATTTACGTTGAGCTCTACTTGAACGAACCCCGAGAAACGAATCGCGTCGCGCTGTTTCGACACGGCACGCGTGTGTTCGAAGACATTTCCGCGGTGGATGAGCTGGCGAAGCCGCCATGGACCACCCGGTATCTCCAGGGCCATATTGATGCGCCTTTCATCAATCTAACGCCCGGCACCCGCACCGGCATTATCCACGACGAAGCTTATGCCGCGCTTTTGGATGCTCTGCTTCCTTTGGAGGAAAAATTGATCGAGATCCTCGAAGCGCAACGTCAAGCGGAGGAAGAGCAAGCCAGCCGGGAACTATTGCAGACAATCCAGCGCGCGTTTCGCGAGGCCTTCCTCGCGCTGCCGGCCGAAGAGTACGACTGGTTTGATATTCATTCCCGCGCGCACCGAGGTTCGGGACGCAGCACTAGCGACTTCGATTCCGGTGAAGAACTGTCAGGTGGCGCCAGGGAGCCTGAGAACAGCAACGGCAGGCAACGGCAGTTTTTCGAGTTTGCTGGTCCACTTTTCAGTGTCGCGGTCTCACCAGCGTCGAGCGTCGTGCGGGTGGGTGAGCAAAGATCACTGCGTGCGTTACCCTACGACCGATCCCGTCGCCGCGTCGAAACCGATCTCACATTCTTGTGGGAAGTAGTAGATGGGATTGGCGCCCTCGATCGTACTCACGATCAAGCGGTAAGCTTCCTTGCTCCGGCTGAGCCTGGTTTGGTGCGAGTGAGGGTGACGGTTTGCCAGGGTGACATCGGGCGGTCAGCCGAGGCGCTTATAACGGTGACTCACGAATTACTTCCCCAGGTTGGAACGACAATGGTCGAATCGTCTGGTTTGCCAGGTTACACTTTTGAAAGCGCGCCGGGCGAATCATGGCGCTCCAGATTCGATGCGCCGCGGAATGTTATCGTCGTAAACAACGGTCACCGGGATTTTGTCTATGCCGGCCGCAACAAGTCCCTCAAGCTTCGTTACCTGGTCCGGCTCTATTCCAAGGAGCTGGTGCTGAAGAACTTCGTCGGGTTACCTCCGGACCAACTCCTTGAACGAATGGTTGAGCTGTCGCTAAGAACTGAGGAAAACCTCTAACGTTGTTGGGGCTGGAAGCTCGAAGAACTCCATCCTGTGTTGGCTTTCATGTCAATCTTGTTCTAAGATGATCTCAAAAGCCCAGAGCACTTCTTAAGGCCAACAGCGATTCCCTCGCTTCCTGCGGGAAGCGAAACCAGCTTCGGCTCCGAATCACCTGCGCATTTCATAATCTCTGTCTACTTTCAAGGGGCAGGCGTTGTGCTAGTTTCCAATCCGCTACCCACGGCCTGGCTACGAGGCCAAACACGAAAGGACCCAACTATGAGCGAACAAGAGAACACCAACATCGTCAAGCAAACTTATGAAAACTTTCTGCGTGGCGACAAAGAATCGCTGCTCAAACTCTATGCCGACGACATCCGGTGGGAGGTTTACGGGCCGTCAAGCGTCCCGACTACAGGCGAACGCAACGGACTCAAGCAATTGGCGGAGTTCTTCGACCAGGTGAATGATAGGTTGGAGGTGCAGAGCTTTGAGCCTCAGGAGTTTATTGCCCAGGGTGACCAGGTTGCGGTGATCGGACACTACACCTGGACGGCCAAACCGTCGGGGCGTCCGTTCAGCGCCAACTGGGTGCACGTAGTGACGTTGAGCAACGGCAAGATCACACGTTTTCGCGAGTACACCGACACGGCGGCCGCGGTTGAAGCATTTACAGGAACCGGTATGGCCCAACAAGCGGGAAACTAACAACTCGTGTCCCAGGTCACGCCTTGCTGCGTGACCTGGGACTTCAGATTACCCACGATCCACTCGTTGGACTTGAGTTGCCAGGTGAAGTCTATGGTCATCGGTTAATTTAAGGCTTCATTACGATCTTGATGCAGGCGTCTTCCTTCTTCTTGAATGTTTCATACCCAAAGGGCGCGTCGTTCAATCCCAGCCGATGAGTAATTACGAAAGAAGGATCGATTGCGCCTTTTTCAATGAGCTCCAGCAACGGACGCAAGTACCTGTGAACGTGCGTCTGGCCCATCTTCAGCGTCAAGCCTTTTGCGAACGCTGCCCCAAACGGGAACTTGTCCAAAAACCCGCCATAGACGCCCGGCACAGAAACCGTTCCACCTTTCCGGCACGAATGGATTGCTTGCCTTAACGCGTGAGAACGATCGGTTGCCAGATAGAGCGCCGTCTTTGCCCGATCGTAAAGCGCGTCAATTGTAGTCCCGTGCGCCTCGAGACCGACTGCGTCAATGCATGCATCTGGACCAAGTCCACCAGTCATCTCCTTAAGCTTGGTAAAAATGTCCTCGTCGTAGAAATCCAGCGTTTCTGCTTTCCCTTCCTCAGCCGCCATCTTCACGCGTTCAGCAACACTGTCAATCGCGATGACCCTCTCCGCACCAAGCAGGTATGCACTTTTGATGGCAAACTGGCCCACTGGTCCACATCCCCAGACTGCGATAGTGTCGCCTTGTTGAATGTTGCAATTCTCTGCCGCCATATAGCCGGTCGGGAAGATGTCAGACAGAAAAAGCACCTGCTCGTCCTCGAGTCCTTCCGGAATCGGGATCGGACCAACATCCGCGAAAGGCACGCGGACATACTCAGCCTGACCTCCTGCATAGCCCCCCAACATGTGGGAATAGCCGAAGAGGCCCGAGCCAGAAAAACCGTAAAGCGTCTCAGCAGTGCGGGCATTTGGATTCGAGTTATCGCAAAGGGACCATAACTCCCGTTTGCAGAAGAAGCATCGACCACAGGCGATAGTAAAAGGAACGACTACCCGGTCTCCGAGCTTCAGATTGGTGACTTGACTGCCAACTTCAACCACCTCCCCCATGAACTCGTGGCCCAGAATGTCACCTTTCTCCATCGTGGGAATGTAGCCGTCATACAGGTGCAGGTCGGAACCGCAGATTGCCGTTGTTGTAACTTTGATAATCGCGTCACGGGGATTGATTATCTTTGGATCGGGAGTGTCGTACACTCGCACATCATTTTTTCCATACCAGCATACCGCTCTCATGAATTTTCTCCTTGCTTGTATGCCGAAACCCTACGCTGCATGAGTCATGCTGCGTCGCGGTTCGACTAACCCCTGTTGTTCGTCCGCTTTCTTATTCGGTTTGCGCTTCGGAAGAGCCGTCGCCTCCGGGCTGCGTCCTGTGGGCTGCCCCTCGGTAGACGGAATTTCGCCTGCTTCCATCATCTGCTTGAAGCACCGCAAATCCTCCTCAACCATCTGGCCCGGTTCCTGACCGAATAGTTTGGCCATCAGAGCGCTGAGCCGGCCCCCGGGAGCGTTGTAGTTCATTGTTACCCTCACATGTGTACCGCGCCCACCGGGCGCAGGTTCGAAACGGACCGTGCCAGCATTCACAATGTCTGCCTCCTGAAGCGCTCGCCAGGAGATCAGCTCTCCTTCCTTCTCGTTATAGATCTCAGCGTCCCATTCAACGAGCACTCCCGCGGGTCCTTTCACTTTCCAGTGAGAACGCTTCTCATCAATGGGCACAACAGCTTCGAGGTTCTTCATGAAGAGGGGGAGGTTCTCAAAACTGCGCCAGAACCGATACAGTTCTTCGGGTGATCTATTAATGGTCACCGCCTTCTCGACATGGATGTCCCGCGCGACTGAATCAGCTTTTCCGTTGGCGTGATCGATTCCAATCGCTCGGTAGATTTCGCAATAGCCACTGACACCCCTGTGGAGCATCCCGGCGCCCAGCGCAGTCAAAATCAACCCCCTGACTGAAGGTCGCGTGATTCCATAGATAGCAAGTGCCCCACCGCCAATCGTGAAAAGCACCTTTTCCGTCTTCCCAAGGTTCGCGCTCTGGCTCGATTGGCTGAGCGACTGCTCATGTCTTGTCGTAAGAGAAGCAGGATGCCCGTGACGTTCTCGTGTTGATTCGCTCATTGTTCAAAATCCCTCCTTGAAATCTTCTTTGCTCCTGTAGTCATCCCGTACGAGACGACCCCGAATTGTGTCTCTTTACTACTCACGTCAGACTTGGATTCCGTGAGTTATCTTGTTTTGGAAGGATAGGAAGGCAAAAGGGGTGCCGACTCCATCCCCGTCGAAACGCTTCGCGAAAAGTAAGGTTAAATTAGGAGATTTAGAACCGTCGGAAGAGAGATGGAAGCGCTGCGGTTGTTAAGAGGTGCGGTTGTAAGAGGGGTAGATCTTCCGGCAGCTCTTCGCGCTCTAAAGGGCAGTTTCCAATGCTTCATCACGGCGCTTCTCCACTTCTTTTAACTCAGTGTAGGGGGGATCCAGCTTGCTTAGCATTTCTAACACCGATGATCTTCACCGGAATCGGTTCACGAAAACAAACTATCCCCGTGTGCTGATGGACCACACATGTGAAAGTGTTTAGCGGAAATCGCTAGGCGAAGACGTGATCTGATGCCGCAATGTTCGTGCCGAAACAACCTTTTGTAGTTATCTCCGAAGAATAGAAGGCATTTTGTTCTCCATCATTTCGTAACATGCGCGTGAAGCATTGGTGAATTTGTTTATTATCCGAATACCTGAATAACGATCTGATGCACTGCATAATGGGATCAGCAAGCCTTCGTACATTCGTACGAATTGCTGGATACACGACTCTACTTAAGGCGACTTGTACGTTTGGACCAGGCATGGACCACTATCGGATGTTAGGATCTCCAGGAAGCCGTCTCGGATACAAATTTTCGGAGGAGTATACAAATGTTCGTTAGTAATTTCTTGGTATGTGACAGGGGGTGTGTGAGACGGATGTCATCGTCTTTTCCGAAAACGTGGATCAGAATTGGCGAAGATGGATTCACGTCGACGAATTGTTTGGATTAGTTTCCACCTAACTCCTTTTATCTCAGCATTGCGACGTGAGACTTCAGAGCCGGAATGCTTATTGCACAGTAACAAAAGTAACGCACTGATGTGCACACCATCTACCAATAACAATGCAAAGGGGAGGAGATTACTGATGTTGCTATTCAGTTCAGATGCAAAACAGCCGATCTCGGCCCCGCGAATGCTGAGTTCTCTAATTGTCGTAATTTTTGCTTTTATGGCAGCGACAACGTTGACTTTCGCCCAAGGTTCCCGCGGCACCATTAGCGGAACCGTAAGTGATTCAGCCGGAGCAGTGATTCGTGGAGCGAGCGTGAGGCTGATCAAGACCGATACCGGTCAAGAGGTCCGGACCGTTCAGACGAACGATGAAGGTGTTTACCAATTTCTTGAAATCGAGCCCGGTCCTTACGAAGTTGTAGTTACGGCACAGGGATTTGTTGAGACGCGACTCAGCAGGATCAATCTTGAGCCGAACCGTGTTGTGCGTCTTGATGCAACGCTCAATGTCGGGGGTACCACCGAAGAGGTGATTGTTACAGCATCGCAGGCGATCCTTGATCGCGAAACCCCAACACTTGGTACCACCGTTGAGGGAAGGCGAGTGCAGGGGCTTCCGTTGAATGGACGCAACGTGCTTGACCTCGCTCTCGGGCAGCCGGGAGTAACTCCCGCGGGCGGCGGTTTTGGCGGCGGGCTGGGCATTCGCGTCAATGGAGCGCGCGGCGTTGAAAACAACATTACACTGGACGGAGCGAACAACAATGAGGTCGCCGTAGGTGGCTCAACAGGTGTTCAACCGCGGCCTGACGCAGTGCAGGAGTTCCGACTTTTGACATCGAACTACGAGGCCGAGTTTGGCCGTAACACCGGTTCCGTGATTACTGTAGTCACCAAAGGCGGAACCAATGAGTTTCATGGAAATGTTCGGGCTTTCTGGCGTCCTACCGTCTTGTCGGCGGCACGGTTCTTCGATCAGAACGAGGCGAGTGATCGCCCGCGACCCGGCACTGTTGACGATTTCCGCCGGCGTTTCGAGCGCAAGGAGTTTGGCGGAAATATTGGAGGCCCGGTCTACCTCCCGCGCTTTGGCGAAGGTGGACCAGTCTTTTTGAGCGGCAAGAATCGCAGCTTCTTCTTCTTTGACTATGAAGGACGCCGCCAGTTGATTGGCGACACCAGAACAGTCTCTAATTTACCGACGGCCGCGGAGCGCAGTGGTCTCTTCACTCGACGCCCACCGGCGCCGACGGCAACTAACCCGAATCCTTCACCAATTCCGCTTCTCGATCCCGCGACCGGGCTGCCATTCCCGATCGTTTCGGGAACCGTCGCCCCGGGTCAGACTATTCAACAGCAGATACCGGCTGACCGCTTTTCGCCTATCGCTCAGTTTTATCTGGGCTTCCTGCCGATCCCCGGTCCAACCGGCTCGGCTTCAGTGGGCGCGGATCAGGTTACCAACTTCGACATCATTACGGCACGGGTGGACCACCTCCTGAATGATTCACAGAGCTTGAATTTCACATTCAACTGGTTCGATTCCGTTGATGAGTCACCTTTTGCTTTTGGTGGCGCTTCAGTTCCGGGCTTTGGCGCAGTTAATCTGCGCACAACGACGAACATTATTGCGCGCCACACCTACACGATTACGCCGACTTTGGTGAACTCGTTTCTCGCAGGTTACGCGCGGAACGATCAGCCAGGCGTCGCGCCGGTCAACACCACTACGCCCGCCCAGATTGGGTTTGTCGATAACTTCGTCGCCAATCAGGGTCTTGCCGGCCCACCTTTCATTTCATTGTTTGAAAGAGGAGTCACGCTGGGCAACTCGATTCAGGGACCCCAATCTCGCGTCTCTGAGAATTTTCAGATTCAGAATTCGTTGAGCTGGGTGCGCGGTGACCACCGCTTCAAATTCGGCTTTGATGGAACGAAGTATAAACAGGACCAACTGTTCCTCTTCATTAACCAGGGAATCCTGACATTCTCGGGACGCTTTGGCGGCAACACGACACTTGATGATTTTGCCGACTTCCTAATCGGCAACTCGCCGATCGCCCTGCAATTCGGCGCTAACGGCGAACGCGACTTTCGCCAGATGGCCGGCGCCTTGTTCGCTCAGGACAACTGGAGACTTCGTCCAAATCTAACTCTCTCCCTGGGTCTGAGGTACGAGTACACCTCACCCTTGACCGATAAGTTCAACCGCGTCGCCTATTATCGACCTGGCGCGATTTCACAATTGCTCACAAGTGGTCAGCTTACGACGCTCGAAGGCACCCCGATTACGGTTCCGGCGGGTGGACGGGCGCCAGTTGGTCTGGTTTTCCCCGGCGATCCGGATCCGGTGCTGGGCGGAACGGTGCCCAACGGGGGCGTCGAAAAGGACTGGAACAACTTCGCTCCTCGTTTCGGTATTGCCTGGTCACCAGAGCCGGAGACTGGCTTTTGGCGCACGCTCTTTGGCAACAATGACACGGTTATTCGCGCAGGTTTTGGCGTGACTTACGGGGCTGTCATTGGAGATACCGCGTTGCAACAGTTGACGGCGCCAGGCTTCAACGGCACCAACTCGTTCTTCTTCCCTTCGGCTGGTCCACTGAACAACATTTTTGGGCCAGATCCCTTTCCGAACTTCAGGGGCGTGCAACCACAGAGGGCTAATCCATTCCTGGCAAGCTCCTTCAGTATCTCCGCTCCGCTGACTCAGTTCTCGCGGGCAGTCGATCCGAATATTCGCACGCCCTATACCTACCAATACAATGTGACGGTCGAACGTGCGTTCATGGACAACTATGTAGCCAGTGTCGCGTACGTAGGAAATCGCGGGAAGAAGCTTTTTGCTCTCGAGCAGGTCAATCCCGCGCTGGGGACATTCTTCCCATTCCCACCGACTGATCCCAGGGCAGGCATCGTTCCAATCCCGGGAAACACTAATTCACGCCGGCTAAACGATGACGTACGACTTGGTATCTCTCAGATGGTGACAGCGGGAAACTCAGCGTATGACTCGCTGCAGGCCCAGGTTGTGAAACGCTATACCGACGGCCTTCTGCTCCAGGTGGCCTATACTTTCTCCAAGTCCCTGGCCGACTCTGATACCCTCCGCGATACGCTCGATCTCATCGACCGTCGCGCGGGATGGGCACTCTCATCGCAGGATATTCCTCACCGCTTCGTGGCGAGTGTCATCTATGACCTGCCATTCTTCCGTAACAGTGGTGGCTTCGCACGAAACGTGCTCGGAGGCTGGACCATCGGTGGGATTTACACCGCTCAGTCCGGCACTCCGTTCACCGTGAACAACCCATTCGATACAGTGGGTACTGGCGGAGGCGTCCTGAGCTTTGCCGACATCGGTGCTCCCTTCACTCATGTCGATCCTCGCCAGAGCGATAACAGGGCGTTTAATGCCGATGCTTTCACATCCTTTGGTTCCGCGACCGGGTTTCCAGAGCTTCGCCGCGGAACTTCTGGTCCGAACCAGTTCCGACTGAAGAATGGTCAGAACAACTTCGACGCTATCCTGGCGAAGAATATCAAGATGGGAGAAAGAGCGAACTTCGAACTAAGGTTTGAGGCTTTCAATGCTTTCAACCATACTCAATTCACAACGGCCGTTTTGAACCTCAGCAGCCCGAACTTTGGGAGGTTTGATAATGCTCGCGAGTCCCGAGTGATCCAACTCGGCGCTCGCTTCTCGTTCTGAGAGGCGATCAAGCTTCTCAAGAAGATGGGCCTGCCGAGTAATTCGGCAGGCTCTTTTTTTGGTGTTTCGATGAACTTCAGTTTGTCGTTTGGGGCTCAGGTATTCATAAGGTTTAAGCGATATCCCGACCAGCGATCCTCCTCGCCGGTTGGTTTCCGGAAGTTGACGCTTTCCAATTGAGATTCAAAGCAATGAAAACGACAAACTGAAGTTCGTCGGACAGGGCTTGTGTTATTATCATGGTTACCCATCAATTTGTCCTGAAGCAGAAAAGAACTGTTCATGACCACTGCGGTTAAAACCTGGTTGGTAGTAATCTTCATTTTCTTCACTTCGCCAGTAGTGATGGCGCAGTCGGATTCTTCTTCTGTCTACCATCAGATCGAAGGCCGTATACAGCACCAGAGTGGACGCGTGCCAAACATGCGCGTGCGACTCTTAAAGCTACCCGAATTGCGCCCCATTGCGGAGACCTTCAGCAGACCCGAAGGACAATTCACCTTCAATCAGGTAACCGAAGGTGAATACAGCATTGAGACCTTTGAAACTGAGATCTACGAGGCAACACTTACAAACGTTTTAGTCCGCCCAATTCCGAGAAACAGACCGTCTGTCTTTACAGTCTTTGTGGAGCTTCCTCGGAAACCGCCTGCCGAGAAAACCAAAGCCGGTGAACTGATGGCGGACGTTGATCTCAACGTACCCAAGGAAGCTCTCAAGCATTATCGTGATGGCATGAAAAGGCTTCAGGCGGGAAAGTCCAGTGAGGCTATTCGCGAATTGCGAGAAGCGATCAAAAAGCACCAGACTTACTATGCGGCTCGTCTCGAGTTGGGGCGTGAATTGCGCCAACAGAAAAGATTCGCGGAAGCCGGGGAGGTCCTGCGACCGCTTCAACAGATTGCTCCTCGCCGCGCTGAAGCACGTCTTGAACTTGGGATCGCATTGCTCTCCCTGGGGCAACGCATGGAAGCTATTGGTGTCTTACGCGAGGCGCTGCGGCTCCAGGAAAATAACTGGGCCACCCACCTTTACCTTGGTTGGGGACTTCTGGAAACCGCAGATGCGGACCAGGCCGGGACTCACTTCACACGAGCGCTCGAGCTTGATGCAGCGAAAGCCGCGCGCGCACACCTCGCGCTCGCCAGGCTCGCCGAATCACGGGGCGAGCGCGAATTGGCTATCTCTCACCTCGAAGCCTACGTCGCGATAGCTCCCGACGCGCATGATGCCAACGCAACGCGCAGGCTCGCTGATCGCCTACGTTCGCCCGACTAGCTCTTTAGCACTATTTACTAACTCAAAATCTATCCATTGGAGTGCCGTGCGTCGCTCTTCGGGGGCGAGCGTGTCTGTGACCTGTTTCAAAAGCTTTTCTTCTCACGCTCCCTTGATTGAAGGTACTAGCAGGAGTATTTTACTTCTCAAAATCACGAGACAATCGAAGCCCTGAGGAGGTTAGCATGCTGCACCATTGCACGACGCTCACGATCGCCCTAACCATTCTGGCTGCCAGCTTATGGATTTATCCGCCCACCAGTTTCGCTCAACAACCGGGACCTCGTAGGACTGATCGTCGGGAGACGCCAGGAGAACGTCTACGGCGCGAGAGGCACGAGCGTCAAATGGCCGAAATGGAGCTCAGGAGTGTTGAAAAACTTGGTAAGGACCGACCCGCCGAGAAACCGCCAGAGCGACTACTCTACGAACAGATCACCGAGGATTTTCAGCGCATGCAGGAGGTTAACAACGAGATGATGCGAGCAGTTTTCCAGGCCGCTCCTGGCAATCCCTCAAATACGATTGACTTCAAGCATCTTCTTAGCGCGCTGACGGAGATAAACAAACGAGCTTCACGCCTAAAGACTAATCTACGACTGCCCAAAGAAGATGAACGACCGCCAGAAACAACCCTTAATATAACAACCATCGCGCAGCTTAAATCTTCACTCCTAATGCTTGATGATTTGATTATGAGTTTCATCGACAATCCCACATTCGAAAATCCCGGGGTGGTTGACGTCGAACAGTCAGCAAAGGCGCGGCGCGATCTTGAGGGAATTGTTGCACACAGCCGGTTAATAAAAGAGAGGGCCGAGAAGCTCAAGCAAACAAAATAGCAAAAAGGTAGAACGCTTCCTGCGACGTTTAGAAATTTATTTGATCTGGGAGCGAACCGAAACCAACCTCACATTGCTCGAACCGCACACCCAAAAAAGGGGGGGAACCCATTCCTGGATTCCCCCAACAAAGGTCGTCAATGACCCGAATTCAGAAGATAAACTTGACTCTGATTTGGACGGTGCGGCCCGGAACAACTCCCAGACTGTAGTCATTGAATCGGGCACTGGACACAGTATTGAACCCAGTGTTCGTTGGCCCAACAGTCGAGATTGTTCTTATGCGCTGATTGAAAACGTTAAAGGCTTCCGCGCCAAATTGGAGGTTGTACTTCTCTTCGCCAAAGCGGAAGTTCTTTAGCAGAGTGAGGTCCGTGCGGTTGAACCCTCTGCCCCGAATAGTATTACGGCCGGCATTAGCGTTTGCCATTGGGCCTGCCTGAATATACTGAGCACTTGGGTTTATCGCGACATAAGCGACTGCGCTTGTGGGACTATAAGACGCCATCGTACACGTTGCGAGCGTGACCGGACTGCCGTCGGGATTAGTTGTTGAACCCGGGGCCAGGAAGCCGCCGGCGCGAAGCAACTGACCCGCTGCATTAATACCGCAAACCCTACTTGCGGTTCCATGAACACCAGCCGGATTGACGATAGTGCGGTCCAGGGCGTCGAAATTTTGATTGCTATCAATGCCCGAGACCGGGGTCCACGGTTGACCAGATTGAGCCTGGAAGATACCCGCAAGCTCCCAGCCACCCAGCGCACTGCGAACGAACTCGCTGCTGTGGTTCTTGAAAAGGGGTATTTCGTAGTTGGCCGCAAAGACGAACCGATGCGGAATGTCAAGCGCCGACAAGCTCTTCTCGAGATCCATCCGGTCATAGTCCTGCGGGCGGCGCGGATTCACTACGCTGCTAAACAACTCATTGGTCGAATTGTCAATTGTCTTACTGAAGGTGTAAGCGCTCGTGAAAGCGAGCCCGTGGCTAAAACGCCGTGTGACGCTCACTGAGCCTGAATCGTAATTGGAGTTACCCTGTGCAAGGAAGCCAGTGATACCACCAAAGAAGCCCTGTGCCGCGAACGGTTGGGTCAGGGCAGTAGGGCTGGCAAACACTACAGTTTCGTAGGTCGGCAGGCCAGCCAATTGTGCCGCCGTGGGCATGCTAAGAAACGTCGGTATTATTCGCTCGGACACCGGAACACGACCGAGATTGAGAGGTATCTGCACCGGAAGGTGACGGCTTCTGGTGCCGAGGTAACGTATTTCAACCGCAGTCGACGGCGTCAACTCGCGTTGCAGGCTAAGTGTGAAAGAATAGGTTTCAGGGAGTATCAGAGATTCGCTGTTCGTTATGCCTCCCACGGCGGCTCTAATACCAGCGATGCTGGTCGGTGGAATTGGAGTGTTTGGAAGCCCGCCCCGCTCGAGAAATCCTGGCGCGGTGTTGAAGCCAAGTCGGGCAACCGCCTGAGAGATATCGAGCTCCTGTTGAATTTGCGGTGGCCTGCTGAATAGAACGAGGTTCTGAAAGAGGTCCGAGTGAGTCATGCTGAAGTTTGCGCGGATCGCGCTCTTGCCTCGTTCTCCGAACAACCGCCGGAAGATGCCGCTTTCGAAACCAGGGGACCAGGCAAAGCCAACTCGCGGCTGGAAATTATTCTTGTCCGCCTCAAGATCCTGGAAATTGAGACCGGGGACACTCACGCCAGCAAAGAATGGCACGTCATCTGCGGAAGCCCGCGGAACTCCGGAACGCTCATAACGCAATCCTAGATTTAGCGTAAGATTAGGCGTGATTTTCCAATCGTCCTGACCAAAAAGGTAGAATTTTGTAACGTTCCCAGTAAAGGTACCGTTGCCCACACCCCGTAATGCGTTCCTCCCAGTTGGAGTCAGATCCTGGAGCAACTCATCAAAGGTATTGTAGATGTAATCACCGCGCTGGCGCGCCAGGAAGTTACTCGTGGTGAGAATGCGCTTAAATTCACCGCCGAACTTAAATGTATGGGCACCACGAATATAGCTTACGGTGTCGAACACCTGATACACATTGTCGCCGCCGCTTTGAGGCAGGTTCCCCGAAGGGCCCAAATTCAGACTAAGCGGCCTCACCGTGATGTTCGGAAAGGTAAGGTTGTTCGGATCTTTTAAGGGAAAGTTGCTGATCGCTTGACGCCAAGACAGCCGTAGGTCATTTACCAGGCTTGCGCTAACCGTACGAACCCAAGTCGCGGAAAACGCCTTGGTGTCGTATGTCACGAGATTATTGAAGGTAGTGCTGCCACCACCGGCCTGTTCCTGAGAAAAACTGTCAGTCCCATAGCGATAACGAAACTGATCCTTTGATCCGCGCAGATGATCAATATTGAGCTGGTACTGAGTGTCGTTAAACCCCACCGGAATGTTAAGCGCAACGGTGCCAAATGGTATGCCCGGCACGCCTAGGACCGTTTGAGTGCTCGTTTGTGATGTCGCCAGCGCCAGATTATTTCTTAGTAGATTTATTACAAAAGGACGAGCGCCCGGCAGTGCCGAGATTTGCCCAAAGCCTGTACTGGTCGGAGCATCAAATTGGGCACTCGCGCCTTCGGCAGCGTTGACATTAAGCTGAAGAGCCCCAAAGAAGAAAAGCTTATCCCGAACTATTGGACCTCCAAGGGTGGCACCCCAGATGTAATTCCGAAAGCGGGGTTTTTCACTGAGTTGGCCAGACCTGAGTTGAGCCTCCTCCGTCGAGGAAGCTGCATTCAACATCTGATTCTGTAAGTAGGCGAAGCCGGATCCGTGAAATTCGTTGGTACCGGATTTCGTAATCGTTACGAATTGTCCACCGCCGCCCGCGCCAAACTCAGCATTGTAGTTATTAGTCAAGAGCGTGAACTCCTGAACGGCATCCCCGATAACGCTAACTGCAGGCCCAGTGACGCTCGGATCATTGTTGTCAACCCCATCGACAATGAAAACATTAGATCGGGCTCGCGTGCCGCCCACAGAACCACCAGACCCCAAGACCCCCGACGATCGATCGACAACGTTGGGTGACAGCAGCGCAAGGGCGTTCTGATTTTGAAAGATCGGAAGGTTCCTTACCAATCGCTCCTCATAACTCTTGCCGAGTTGAGACGTGTCGGCCTGTACCAACGCCTCGCTGGCGGCGGTGACAACGACGGTCTCGTCCACCCCTGCGGCAGCCAACGCAACGCCTACACTTGTGGTCTGGTTAAGCGTGACCTTCAATTCGCGTGTTGTGGTAGCGAAATTCGCAGCCTCAACTCTCAGGTTGTATTCGCCTACAGGGACGTTTGGAAAGCTGTAGGAACCGGACCCCGTCGTCTGTGTTGTCAGTTGTTGCCCTGTGGTCTTACTTATAAGAGTTACACTGGCGTTGGGAATCAACGCCCCCTGGGCATCGCTCACCGTTCCAGTAACGGCCCCACCCGTCGTTTGGCCAATTGCCGTAAGCTCAAGTACGGCGAACAAGGCAACGAAAGCGAACGCATAGAAAATCTTTTTGTGCATTTTCTAGTCTCCTTTTCCTCATGTCCTGCTTGCCGCTCCAAGGAGCAGATCTGAGCGAGATCCGAGGAATCTTTTTATCCTAAACCTTAGTAGAACTAGATTACCTGTCGGGGGGAAGGCATAGGACGGCAATTGCTATTCCTTTTAGCTTTGGAGACCTAATTTCTTTAATATCAATATTTGAGTCCCGGAGGGTAGGAACATCGAGTCCAAACTTCTGTTCGATAATCCAAAATTCTGGATTCCCCTGTCTCTTGGGAGACTGAGGCAGCTAATCACCTAGCCTCAGATTAAGAGAGAGGTTGGGCCAATGCAGATAGGCAGTTTGTGAGTTGAACATCAAATGCAGGCCAGGCCGGGACTCACTTCACACGAGCGCTCGGGCTTGAGTTGGCTATTTCCCACCTGGAAGCCTATCTGGCAATAGCTCCCGACGCGAATGATGCCAACGCAACGCGCAGGCTCGCTGATCGCCTACGTTCGCCCGACTAGCTCATTAGCACTATTTACTAATCTCAAAATCTATCCATTGGAGTGCCGTGCGTCGTTCCTGAGGAGCGAGTGTGTCAGTGACTGTAACCTGAAGCACGTAATTACCAGGCGACAACTCCGGGCCCAATCTCAGACGCCCGGCCGCGCTCAGCCTTTTTAGATTTGTTTGTCCGGTAGCGTCGAATTTGAGTGTTCGGCCGGTGAACACGGGCTGCCCGTCGCGGAACAGTCGCATCTGCGTTTCCAGTTGAGGACCTCCCTGCACGCCGCCAGGATTTGCGTTATAGACAATATAGCGATAGTCCAGTGTCATTCCTTGCCGTAGCCGACGTACCGCCGGCCCCGCCTGTGGCTCCGTTTCGGCTTCCACTGCGCTGAGCACTATCCCTGATAGCACCAGCCGGTTTTTGCTCAGGTCAGGGGCCTCGACGAACTGCATCGCCGCGCCGACGCGTTCAGACGCCCCGTCGCGAACAGCGACGCGCATCTGGTAAGGGCCACCACGCTTAATCGGAAAGTTAAGCACGTAGATTAGACCGTTCTTCAGAACCTCCTGGTAATCCGCGTCGCTATCTACTTTGACAGATTGGGGATACCCGAACTGATCCACAACCTGTCCGTTGTCTCCAAATGCGACTGCAAGCATCTCGAGTTCAGCAGTATGAGCGCCCTCCGGACTCTTCTTAAATTCGAGATGGCTTGCATCAATGTGCAAGAGTGAGCGCATATAAGTGCCGCCTCCGGGTTCGTCACCGAATAAAGAAGTCAGCCGAAGTCCAATCTCATTACGGGCGAATGGCGAGATAATGGCCGCCGTCATCTGTTCTTCCCGCGTGCGTCGCTCCGCGGCCGGAACTTCATCACTGATACCGAAGTAGCCGGCACGAGTGCGGGCCCGAAGTCCGGAGCGCTTTATTTTTACCTCAAGATTGCGAAGGACTCGCGCTCCCGACTTAGGAGAGATCGTGAGTTCATCGGGTCGGTAACCAATCAAATAAAAACCTTGCTGGTCATCGAGAATTCGCTTGATGCCTGCGCCGACATCGTTGCGGTTACGCAGGAACAGCCCACCCGTTCGCTGTGCCAGATAGGAGAGCACCGTGTGCGATTCCTGTTGCTGTTGTTCGCGTTGGTTCATCAGAGCGCCTAATCTTCGAAAGGCGGCGCCGGAATCCTGTTCCGCCTGGGCGCTTAATGAGTCGGCGCGCGTGAGTGTGCGAGGCGGCGGATTTGGCGTCACGCCGGTTCCGCCTACCCCGCCCGAGGCGGCGAGCAGTTGCGGATCGATCACGTAAGAATAGCCTGCGACCCTATCGCTTGCCTCGAAGGTGTATGTTTGCAGGCCGCTGGCATCGAGTGTGTAGATCGCGACTGAATTAGCGTTAGCCAGGTCTGTGAGCTGGCGCAACGCCTGGATCAGTTGCGTGTTACGACCCTGGGCACTGAACATCCGCAACGCCTCGGAGATTACAACCATTGATTTCCGTCCGGGCATGTCTCTCATGCCATCGACAATGGCGTTCAAAGCCCCAAGCGTACCAACTGAGAACTGGCCCGCACGGCTCTCTTCCATCTCCTCAGTGAATTGAATGCTGTCTCTGATGTCCGCGCCGATACTTTGCTCGTTCATCTGACGCATCGAGCTTATTCCCGCCCGCCCTGTTGGAACCCAACGCACGCTTTCGATCGCTGCGTTAAGTTGTCGTCTATCTGAAGTGAACTGTTGCAGCACACCTATACCGCCGCTGGTGCGCAGGACGGCAACCAGATCGTTTGGTTGCATCTGCTCAGCCACGAACTTTGTCAAAGCATCACGCACATAACTCAAACTCTCGAATGACAGACCAAGGTCATCAACCACCAGAGCATAGGTGCGCCGCACCTGCTCGCGAGGCAGTCGGGCCGGTTGGATTCGTGGTGAACCCGTCTCCGCAGATGCGGAAGTTGCGGCTCCGTCCGAAGACGGTGTCGAAGAAGCGGCTGTTACATAAGAAAAGTTTGTGATGCGCTGTTCTTTTCCGTCCTCGCGGATCTCAAAGTCTTCAGGCTTCAAATCAACAATGTGCTTGCCGTCCTTGTCCGTCACAACCAGATCAAGCTGAACGAGATTCGTTGTGATCTTAACCACTTCATCCTTCGGCTTATCCTGTTGTTGCTGCCCGCTACTGGCCGCAAATTGAGAAACAATTAGGACAACGGCAAGCACTACTCGCTTTTTCATATCAACTCCTGATGGGAGATAACTGGTCAGTTAGGATGGTAGAGAATAGTAGAACACATGCGGCGAGTGAACAACTACTTGCTTAAGTTGGGTAAGTTTTACTTAAGTGTCATCCGAACTAGAAGGCACGAATTATTGAATTATAATCCGAAGATTTGGACGTTTTAGATTAACGAATTCTAGTCCGCGGCGACAAAGTTACTAAATGCTTCGAAATCGAAGGCATGAATGGGCAGCCCGAGCCGCTCCTTTAGGTCGCTTAAACGGGTACCATCAAGCATGATTTCTTCATCGCTCTTAAGCATGGTGCGAGGAATAATGAAGAAGTCGCCGCTAATGCTGTTGCTCGCAGTCAGAAGGTCCTGGCCAGTCAAAAGACCCGCCACCGAAACGTCCCCGCCAAAATAACCATTCTCAACTGGTTCAACTCGAAGGCGGGTGCCCCGATGAGTATTCAAATCGTTGACCAATTCCTTCAATACTGGCGCGAACAGAGTTCCTGTAATAATTGTTCCGTGTAAGCTTTTCGGATCTCTTGAGGGCCGCCTGTCGAGTCGCCGGAGCAGTGACGCGAACTGCTCCTTGAAATTTCGAACCATGCCGACGCCATCCTCGATCTGAGGATAACTTCCATAATGGGCGCGGCCCGGAACGGAATGTCCCGCGCGCAAGTAAATCTCGTCTCCGAGAAAAGCGAACCGCGTCCCGAGTCGTTTCCGCAACTCGGCCTGAACTGGTTTCAAATCGCGAATTACTTTTTGGCAGAACTCGGGTGTCACTGGCGTTAGGCGCGAATCGGTGTTGTAGCGTGTCAGGCCAAGAGGAACGATCGCGACACTGCTGATGCGCGGATACTCTGCGGCGAGCTCCATTACAGTTTTCTTCAGAATCTCACCATCATTGATTCCGGGACACAGTACCACTTGGGCATGAATCTCGATTCCTGCATCAAGCAGCCGCTTTACCTTTTCAGAAATATCTGCGCGTTGTCGATCGACGCCGAGGAGATACGCCCGGACATCGAGGTCGGTTGCGTGAACCGAAACATACTGTGGGGTGAGTCTTTGCTCAATAATACGCTGAAGCTCATCTTCGGTAATCGAAGTCAGGGTCGTGTAATTGCCGTACAAGAATGAGAGGCGGATGTCCTCGTCGCGAACAAAGAGGGAGGGACGCGCATCGTCAGGATTGCCCTTGCAAAAGCAGAAGATGCACTCATTCGCACATTGGCGCGGTACAATCGGCTCGAAGTTGAGCCCGAAGTCTTCACCTTCGCCACGCTCGATTACCAGTTCCCAGTCTTCGCCAGTCCTTTTGCGCACCGCGACGACCAACTCCGATTCTCCGCTTGTGTGGAAGCGAAAGTCGAGGTAGTCGCGTACCGTACGACCGTTGACTTTGATAATGCGATCACCAGGTTCCAGCTCGAGTTCGGCAGCAAGACTGTCCGGCTCGACTTCCGCAATTTCAACCCCGCGCCGGCGGATGCCGGTAACGGCCGGAGTTACAGCAAATTCATACATATTTCTGGCTCAGTCAGTTACTTACCACTCAGACAACCACGGTTCTGGTCAAAGTTGAATCCTACACTAAGGGGAGGAACCGGGCCTAACGTGCCGGAGTAACGCAGGGGTTTAGTTACCATTGGAGCTGGCCCCTGAGGATTCCAGAGTCAATTTGATACACTGGCTTTTCGTCAACATGGGAGTCTTCAAGGAGGAGTAGTGCCAATACTGCGCATCACTCGAGTTCGCAACCAGGCACGAGAAATCCGTTCGTTTGATCTGATGCCTGAAGCCGCGGTGAAAGAGCATGGAGTTTCATTTGTGCCGGGACAAGTAGCTGTGCTCGGGGTGGAAGACGAGGCGCCGGCCTATTTCGCTTTTGCGAGCGCGCCCCAGGATTCGGAACTGGAAGTGCTCGTGAAAAAGAATATCGGTGCGAGCAATCGGCTCTTCGATATGAAGCCTGGAGAGAAGGTTGAACTACTGGCTGTGGCTGGAAATGGATTTCCCCTGGATGACCAGAAGGGAAAAGATCTGGTTTTTGTGGCGATGGGTACTGGGGTGGCGCCGCTCCGATCGGCGCTGCGACATGTGCTGGCGCGCAAGGGAGAGTTTGGGCAACTTGTCGTTCTTTATGGAGCGCGCACACCTGATCACTTTTGCTATCGCGACGAGACGGAAGGTTGGGAAGAGGCTGGGGTGGAATTGCGCCAGGTAATCTCACGACCTGATGGCCACGATTGGTCCGGCCCAACAGGGTATGTGCAGTCGCTTTTGGATCACGTGCTGCCGACATTGAATTCGCCGGTCGCACTGATTTGCGGGTCACCCGAGATGATCGATCAGACCCGGGATCGGCTGGGCCAGATGGGATTTGCCCCGGAAGAGATTCTGACTAATTATTGATTGGTCAGTTGTCAGTAGTCCGTGGTCAGTTGTTACTTTGCCTTTGTCCAGTTATTCCAAAGATTGGGCACCACGGAGAGCCATAGAGTCGAGACAATGGTTGGTCCGCCATCCGTAGTTAGTGCTACGTGGTTTTGGACTCTAGGGCTTCTGTGGTGCTTCTTCTTGGGAAACATTTCAAAACGGAGACAATCGGGCGACACGAACGAGTAGAGTGTGTTTCCTGTAACTTGCATCTATCCCCCTAGCCTTGCTGAATGAGTATTCATTCAGTATCATGAGACGCCCTGGGGGCCCAGGAAATAACCCGTTGTGATGCGGGGGTCTAGTTTCTGGCTTTCGGTCTTGGCGCCCGTGTCTCTTGAGGTTCGGAAACTCGGTGCTCTGGACTTTGCTAACTGCCCATAGCCGAAAACCAAGGCCTAAGACCAAAGACCGAAGACAACGGGCTACGGACCACTGACCACGGACTACTGATCAATCATGCGCATCAAAAAAGCAGCAGTACTCGGAGCCGGGACGATGGGGGCGCAGATCGCCGCCCATCTCGCCAATGCTCGTATACCCACTCTTCTTCTCGATATACCACCGCGCGAACTTACTCCTGAAGAACAAAAGAAGGGTCTGACGCTCGAATCCAAAGAAGTTCGCAACCGAATCGCGCAGACCGGGCTCGAAAGCGCTAAGAAAGCTAAACCTGCCGCCTTCTTCTCTCCCGAACTTGCTTCTCTCGTCACTATCGGAAACTTTGCTGACGATCTGAACAAGCTAAAGGATTGTGACCTAATCGTTGAGGCGGTCGTCGAAAACCTCCAGATTAAACGGAGCCTTTATGAACGGGTTGAGCAGCACCGCAAGCCTGGCTCGATCATAGCTTCAAACACCAGTGGTATTCCCATTCATCTTCTCGCTGAAGGCCGTTCTGACGATTTTCGCGCTCACTTTCTCGGCGTGCACTTCTTCAATCCGCCACGCTACCTTCATCTTGTCGAAATAATCAGGACGGAATGGACCAAGCCGGAAGTGTCCTGCTTCATCTTCGGCTTTTTGGACCAAAGACTCGGAAAAGGGGTGGTGCCGGCTAAGGACAGGCCCAACTTCATTGCCAACCGGATTGGGACGTACGGCGCGCTTCAAACCATTAAGACAATGCTGGAGGACGGCTACTCGATTGAAGAAGTAGACAAGATGACAGGTCCGGCGGTCGGACGACCAAAGACAGCAACTTTTCGCACCTTCGATCTGGTCGGTCTCGATGTCTTTTCCCATGTCATCCGCAACCTTTACGAAGCGCTGCCTGAGGACGAAGAGCGACAAACATTTGTCGCCCCTGAATTTCTCGCGAATATGGTTGAACGTGGATTGCTCGGCAACAAGACGAGGGCTGGTTTCTACAAGCGCAAGAAGAGTGAGGGCGACAAGCGAGAGTTCCTGGTGCTCGATCCGACAACACTTGAGTACCGCGCCGTTGAGAAGGTTAAACTGCCTTCCCTCGAGATGGCAAAAAACATCGAGGACACGGCTGAACGCGTTAAGACCCTTATTTGGAGCAAGGACCGCGTGGGTTCCTTTCTCTGGAAGACGATATCGCGCACCCTGGTCTACTCCGCCAACCGCATCCCCGAAATAGCAGACACTGTAGCTGAAGTCGACCGAGCCATGCGCTGGGGCTTCGGTTGGGAGCTTGGTCCATTCGAGATCTGGGACGCTATCGGAGTCGAGAAATCCGTCGCCCGACTTGCCGAGGAAGGACAGAAGGCGCCGGCAAATGTTCAAAAAATGCTCGAATCCGGCGCAACCTCCTTTTACAAGAAAGAGAATGGCCAGCAGTTCTATTATGACTTTGCCTCAGCGACCTATGTCCCACTAGCCGAGCCTCCCGGGACCATCGTCCTCAAATCCCTCAAGGACCGTACAGGAGTTATCCGCAGGAACCCGGGTGCTTCGCTGATCGATCTCGGCGACGGTGTTGCCTGTCTCGAGTTCCATTCGAAGATGAATGCAATTGGCGGCGACACCTTGCAGATGGTCAAGCAGTCGCTCGCGGAAGTAGAGAAGAACTTTGTTGGACTTGTGGTGGGCAATCAGGGTCAGAACTTCTGTGTGGGCGCAAACCTGATGCTGATGCTGATGGAGGCGCAGGAGGAAAACTGGGAAGAGCTCGATATGATGGCCCGCGTATTCCAGAACTCGACAATGAGCCTTCGTTACTCACCGAAGCCAGTCGTCGTCGCGCCCTTCAATATGGTGTTTGGGGGCGGCTGCGAAATGGTGCTGCATGGCGACCGCGTCAGGGCCGCCGCCGAGACCTATATAGGACTGGTCGAAGTAGGCGTCGGAATCATTCCCGCCGGCGGTGGGACGAAAGAGATGCTGGTGCGGGCTATGGACTCGATTCCGCAAGGGGCAACCGATGTGGATCCGTTCCCATTTGTGAAGCGAGCTTTCGAGACGATTGCGCTAGCAAAGGTCGCGACGTCCGCCGATGAAGCTCGCGGGTATGGCTTTCTGGGGACGGACGATTCAATTTCGATGAATACGGATCGTCTGATAGCGGACGCCAAGCAGGAGGTGCTGGCCCTTGCAGCGAGCGGCTATGTTGCGCCGGCGCAGCGCACCGATATTCTGGCGCTGGGATTGCCAGCGCTGGCCACATTGAAGCTCGGAATCCACCAGATGAAGCGCGGGGGCTACATCTCAGACCATGATTCCCTGATCGGCGAGAAGCTCGCCCGCATTCTGACCGGCGGCGATCTCAATCACCCGACGAGAGTTTCGGAGCAATATCTGCTTGATCTGGAACGCGAGGCTTTTCTCTCGCTAGTCGGGACGCGTAAGACGCAGGAACGAATTGCGCACATGCTGAAGACCGGAAAGCCTTTGAGGAATTAGTTTAGCAAGGAGGTAGTCTAATGAGAGATGCAGTAATCGTTTCAGCCGTGCGCACCGCAGTGGGTAAAGCACCCAAAGGAACTCTGCGCAACACGCGACCAGATGAGATGGGCGCTGCGGTGATCAAGGAAGCAATGGCGCGCGTGCCGGGTCTCGAGGCCGGTGAGATTGAGGACGTGATCATGGGCTGTGCGATGCCGGAAGCCGAACAGGGAATGAACGTTGCCCGCGCGGCTGCCATTCGCGCTGGACTGCCGGTCGAGTCAAGCGCCATGACTATCAATCGCTTCTGTTCTTCAGGGCTGCAATCGATCGCAATCGCGGCGGACAGAATAAGAGTCGGCGCCACTGAGGTTGCGATCGGCGGTGGGCTCGAGACGATGTCGTTGATCCCGATGGGCGGTCACATCATTCGTCCCAATCCCTACCTCGTCGAGCATTATCCGGATTTCTATCTCAACATGGGCCTCGCGACTGAGAATGTTGCCAAGAAGTACGCGGTCTCACGTGAGGAACAGGATGCCTTTGCATTGCGTTCCCACCAGCGGGCCGCCGCGGCTTTGGATCAGGACAAGTTCAAGGATGAAGTCGTGCCGCTTACGGTCATTCTCGAGGAACTGGATGCCAAGGGGCGGAAACAGAGTCGCGAAGTGGTCTTTGACCGTGACGAAGGGGTGCGCCGCGAAACTACCGCAGATGCGCTCGCAAAGTTGAAGCCGGCATTTCATGCCAAAGGCACAATCACCGCTGGTAATGCTTCGCAAATGTCTGATGGCGCGGCGGCAGCCGTGGTGATGTCCGGCGAAAGGGCGAAAGCGTTGAATGTGAAACCAATTGCCCGCTTCGTAGCGTACGCAACCGCCGGTTGTCCGCCCGAGGAGATGGGGATTGGACCGGTCTACGCTATTCCGAAGGCGCTGAAACTCGCCGGCCTGACACTCGATCAGATCGATGTGATTGAACTGAACGAGGCCTTTGCCGCTCAGTCACTCGCAGTGATCAAGACGCTCGGGCTCGATCCGGAAAAGGTGAATGTGAACGGTGGCGCAATTGCGCTGGGACACCCGCTCGGTTGTACGGGAGCAAAACTGACGGCAACTATTCTGCGCGAGCTAAAGCGCCGCAAAGGGCGTTACGGAATGGTCACGATGTGTGTCGGAGGCGGGATGGGCGCCGCGGGAATATTCGAGTACCTTGGCGATTGATCTATGACCGAATCGGAAGTCTTCGAAGCTGTGACAGGACGCGGAAGTAGCGATTTTGCGATACTGGCGCGCATCCTGAATGAACATGGTCCCTGGTGTTTGATTGGCGGGCTTGCGGTGAACTGTTACGTCGAACCGGTATTCACGCTGGATGCCGACTTGGTAGTTGTCTCGTCACAACTAGCTCAGATAAGGGCCGAGCTAACTGCGGCCGGCTTTTCAGTCACTGAATTCCCACATTCCTTAAACGCTCTCATGCCGGGCAGCGAACTCAGAATTCAGTTGACTCTTGATCCGCGGTACCAGGACTTTTTAAGAGATACGAAAGAACTGACCGTGCTTGGTGAGCAGGCGCCGGTTGCTTCTTTGGAGAACATTACGCGCGGAAAAATCTGGGCCTGGACTGACGAGCGAAGGAGACCGACAAAACGGAAAAAGGATGAGCTGGACCTGATGCGACTGCTCGAGGCTTATCCTGAGCTGCGTCCCATGATGCCGCAGGAGATCAAGGATCAGTTGCCAGAAACTTAATCCAAATTGTTTGAGATTTAGGAGGATTCTTATGTCAGCCGCAGTCGAACCGAAAACAATCGTGAAAGGTGGCGCCTTCCTGATTGAAGAACGCCAGCCGGAAGAGATCTTTACCCCCGAAGACTTTACCGAAGAACACCGGATGATTGCCGAAACGACACGCCAGTTTGTCGACAACGAGGTCGTTCCACGCATCGATGAACTCGAACAGCACGATTGGAAGCTGGCTCGAGAACTTGTCCGGAAGGCGGCTGACCTCGGGCTGATCGGAGCCAACATTCCCGAAGAGTACGGCGGTCTGGGCCTCGATCAAACGAGCGGCGCCTTGGTGGGCGAAAACATTGGCCGATCTGCCTCGTTCGCAACCACGCTCGGCGCTGAAAGCGGAATTGGGTTGCTGCCGATCATCTATTTCGGCACCGAGGCCGCAAAGGAAAAGTATCTCGCGAAGATCGCTTCAGGTGAATTGATCACGGCTTACGCGCTGACAGAGGCGGGCTCGGGCTCTGACGCGATGGCGGCAAAGGCTACGGCGCGCCTGAGTGAAGACGGTACGCACTACATCCTCAACGGCGAGAAGATGTGGATCACCAACGGCGGCTTTGCCGATGTCTTCATCGTTTTTGCCAAGGTCGATGGCGATAAGTTTAGCGCTTTTATTGTCGAACGACAACCGGGTCTCACCTCGGGCGCTGAAGAGCACAAAATGGGGATCAAGGGGTCGAGCACTACTGCCCT
>DATKDA010000129.1:0-54991 GCA_035512935.1 Pyrinomonadaceae bacterium
ATCTTCACCAGCGTTAAGGAACTAAAAACGGAGTTGAAGCGTTTTGCCGCGGCACATAATAAGTACTCAGCTAAACCATTTCGCTGGACCAAGAGTGCGGCTACTATTATCAATGCTGTCGAGCGCGCCAAGCATGTGTTATCGAACTAACCGCACAGGACACTAGCAAGTTCCGTCTCGAGCCCGCGTGCGTGAGTTCCCGCATGGTGATCACCGGGTAGATGAGGATCAGAAGGCTGGGTCTTGAACTTACCTGTTCGATGGGATCAGTCGCCTTTGAGTTACCGGGATCAAAGTGTGTAGCTGCGGTCGAGGCCAGATGCCCACCTGCCGAGAAACCAAGAATTGCAATACGGTCCGGATCGAGCCTCCATTGGGCGGCTCGTGATCGGACTGTGCGTACCGCTCGCGCCGCATCCTGGAGCGGCGCCGGATGCGGATAACGAGATCCATGACGATATTTAAGGACGAAGGCGGTAACGCCGATCGACTTCAACCATTCGGCAACAGGTCGCCCCTCATGTTCAGCGAGCCGCGCATACCCGCCGCCCGGACAGACAATGATCGCGGCGCCTGTAGCCATCTCTTTTGTCGGAATAAAAGGCGTAAGCGTTGGTATGTCGGACGGCTCCTGACCCAGCGCACCCGGGGCGCCTTTTGGCCAAAGGACAATCGGTTCCTCGCTCGCACTGACTGGAGAACAGTATGCTGATAACTGAAGGGCAGTGACGCCGAGCAGGAAACTTAGCCTGCTTAATTTAGATGGCATATTTCTTACCGAATTCCGCTCCTCAAGATTTAAAATCTATTCACGACTGCTGTACTCCACCTTCACGCCGTACTTACGGTTGACCGGGGGGCCGGCGACGTACAGGCGTTGGTGAAGGTTTCGGTTGAACGGCATCCGTCCCTTCATCGATGTCGGGTGTTGCCGTACGGCTACGCTGATACTCCAAGGCAACTTCTCCTGTATCTTTAAGCTTTGGTCCAGCATAGATGATTGCCAGTTCAGCCAGAGCCGCAGTTGTATCCGGACCAAATCCGGAAAGCGCAGTGAGCTTCAGATAGCGTGCGGTGATCGTCTCCGCAAATCGCAACTCCCGTGGGGCAAATGTTGAAACCAGTTCACCGCGCTGGATCTCGCGCCAGTTGCCACCATCGTCACTGGCGTGAATCACGTATTCGCGGATGTCGCCTTCGTGTTCCCGATGATTCTGCCGTGACATCAGAACCAGTCCAGAGATAGGAGCCGGCGCCGGAAAGCTAATAGTCAATTCATGCGGATGTTTTGTGATGTTCTTCGGGTCACCAACAAGCCAGAAGGTATTCGGATCCCCATCGATAGCGAGAGCCGCGTGGTTCGCTTCTTGCGACTTTCCCTCTGCTTTGGCGCCAAGCTTTTGCATTATCCGCGTATCGAAAAACAGCCGCCGCACGTCCGCTGGAGATACGGCAACGCGCGGCTGAAAACTTTCTGAAGCCATGTAGTCGAGTAATGATCGCCCTAACTGCTGCGCAACTGGACCGGCCTCAGGCGACAAATTGAATGCAGACACGAGCAGCCTACCGGCTCCGACTCTGCCTTCGAAGATCAGCCCCAGCTTGTAATTCCGATTCCAGTCATCGATAGCCCAGACGATCGGGTCGAGTTGGCGGGGGAGTCGATCGAGATTTATTGCACGCACGTTGGGGATAATCTCGGCCCACTGCCAGTCGAAGTGATTCTCCGTTGGGAACGTGGCCAGTGCAGGATGCCTTGTGTCGTTCAACGTGCCCAGCATGCGGCCCCACGCCGGGCCCATCAGACGGTTCCAGAACACCGGAACGCGGTCCAAAGGCGGGCTCGTCCAATCAAGGTCAGCATTTCCCGGTATGAAAAGCACCTTCCCGCCTTCCGCTAGTCTTGCTTCGGCCTCATCCCACGACCTGGTGATTAGCATGTCTTTCGGCGGTGCATCAGGAACGGTCGCCGGGTAAAGCCAGAGGTTCCAATCATTCTCAAACTCAGTCCCTTCGAGACCCACCACCAGTTTGTACGACGCCGGCGCCTTTAGCTTGGCCAGATCCACACTTACCTTGCCGAGTTCGTGGTTGCGTCCCAGCGGAATGGTGCGGGTGGGCCAGGCACCTTTCAAAACTACCTTGCCGGATGTATCTATAACCTTCCAACCGGGAATTGAACCTTCCAGTGGTCTGGGACCATAGTGGGCCACCTCTACCTCAATCTCAAACGGTTCATCCGTAGTAAACACACGTTTGAATAGTCGGGCCAATGGAACGGTGGTGTTGTTGAAGCGACGAAACTCCTCAGGCGCAACGTAGCCTTTTGTTTCCCAGAAGGCATCGATGACACCGACCAAAGCAGTTCCCTGGCCCAGGTAATCCCGGATGTCCAGTAGTTGAAAACCGCCTAAACCTGGAGTGCGAAGATTCGCTTCGATCTCTTCCTTGTAACACTGGACCTGGAATCGTCCGGAAGCGAGCGCAAACTCCTTGTTCTTTGCCAGCAGGCCACGGGCGGCCATCGAGTCGCGAAAGACCTCATAATTGCTGGGTCGCATGTAACCCGTAAACTTCTTGATGATTTCGTAGTCAGGATAGGCGACCCATTGGCCCAGTTCGTGGGAAACGACTGGGATGTTTATATCGACAAGCGATTGGCGGTAGTCGCGACCAAACCAGGCACTATTCCCACGCAACATTTTTTGACCAAGGCGCTGCAAAACCAGATAGCCGGCGCCTTCCATGGGATCGGGAATCTCTCGATCGGTATGGCCGGTTCCCGTCGTGTAGAGCCGGCGCGGATCCTCGCTACGAAAGTGTTCGGCCCAGCGCGGCAACGATTTTTTCCAGTGTCCTTTCGGCTCGTTGCTTGCTGAAAACAGCACAAACGACGGATGATTCCCGAACTCTTTAATCATCCGTTCGGTCTCTTCGTAAAGCATCCTCTCCATAGAAGTGCCGGGGCTAATCTCATTCCACATGCCCGGTTCCGGTTGGAGGTAGATACCGAGTTCGTCCCCAGCTTCGAACGCGGCTTTAGGCGGCGCCCAGGAGTGAAAGCGAATGTGATTCAGCCCCCACTCTTTAGTGATGCGCAGGATGCGGCGCCAAGATTCAACATCCGTTGGCGGGTAACCCGTGAGAGGAAAATCGCCTCCGTGATGCGTTCCGCGCAAATGAGTCTTGCGTCCATTGATCACGAACTCATTTCCGTCGGCGCCAAATTCACGCAGGCCAAATACAAGCTCTCTGCGGTCATCCGCCTGCGTTCCCAGGAGCCGCAGATCGAGTTGGTGTAAGACCGGATTGAACTCGTCCCAGAGCTGAGCATCTTTACCCAAAGGGACTTCAAACTGTGTCCTGCCGCCCTTCTCATCCCACGACATCGGAACGCTCACACTGCCAACAGACAACGTGCCCCTTCCTGCTTCCTCGGTTAAGTTGCCAACCTCGACTTTGATAATTACAGACTTCTTCGCTATATTCGGAAAGACCTGAGCATCTTCAATCCAGACTTGGGTGGTCGCGCGCAACTCGATGGTACCGATGATGCCGTTCCAGCTACTGGCTAGCGAGTCCGAAACGCTGTGAGCATCAGGCCTGTAGGGCATCAACATGCGGCTGTCTACACGCACGCTAAGCCGATGCTTACCCGGCGCAAGCTTGCCAAGATCATAGATATGCGGGGCCGAGAGGCTGAGGTTTGATCCCGCCCGTCGCTCGTTCACAAAAACAGTAGATTCCCAGCGAGGCCGCTCCATGAACAGGACGACCCGGCGACCGTTCCACTCTCGGGGGATCTCGAGGTCACGTTGATACCACGCCACACCCAGATAGTGTCGGGGAGGCTGTGAGAGAAACGGCGCCTTGACATTGCCCGGTTTACCATAGGCCTTATAGTCCTCGCGCAAGAACCAGAAACGGTCATAGAGCGAGAGTACCCACGGCGTTGTGGTGCTGATCTCCTCGCCGTACCCTTGGGCCTGAAGTACGCCCGGCAACCTGATCCGATCGTGCAAAGCACGACTAAACCACTGCTCATTAACTCCAGCGTCCGCACGATCCAGAGCGAAGCGCCATTCGCCGGCTAATGAGATGGTTTGTGCTGCGGTGGTTCCCGCTGCAAAAAGAAACAAGAGGATTACGAACGCCGGTCCTAGAAAACCGATAGACATTTACCGCTTCACTCCACCCAAACTGTAACGCCTGCCGGAGGCGCCTCTTTTTCACCGATCAGAATTCGGCCGGCAGCCGGCACCGGCGCCGGCAAAGTCTGCTCAGTGAAATTCGTCGCGATCCAGAATCCATCCCGCCACTCGACGTGGAACCCCTTCGGCAGATTGCGGACCGCAACGCCCGCTCGTTCGAAGACGCCGCGTAAGAGATCTCTTTCCAATTCACCGCTCAGCGACTCAACGCCGATGTAGGTGACTGAGCCGCGACCCAATCTTCGAGTGACGGCGGCAACGTTGCCTTTGTAATACTGGTCAGCGTAGGTCGCCAGCGGATTCGTGCCCGATCGTGGCTCAAGACTTTCACCCCAAACACCCCATTCATAGCGCTTTCCTCCTGCCTCGACCGTTCCGTTGATCGTCTGTGGCAGCACATCGTAAGCAGAGATGTTTGCGCCAATAAGTTCCACGATAGGCTCGCCCCACGGCCCCTCCCATAAGTGGCCACGGCGATCTTTCTGGGCAGTGCGGAGAGTGAGCACCAAATGACCGCCGTCCTGAGCGTATTTGGTCCACCGGTCGGCTAGTTTCTTGTCCGCTAGCTGGTACGCAGGCACGACAAGGAATGGATAACGTGCAAAGTCGTCCGATTCGTCAATTACGTTGACCGGACTGCCAAGGCCTTTCAGCGCCTTGTGGTACTTGAGCACATGGCCCATGGTTTCCCAACGATTGTTTTGCGTGTGGTTGTCCAGATCCCAGCGATTGTCGAAGTGATAAAGCAAACCAGTTCGCCGGGCAGCATGTTCTCTTGGCTCAGAAGGGTTAGGCGGACGTGTGGCTCGCAATTTCTGCATGTCTTTGATCGACTGAACAAACTCGCGCCCACCGGGTGAGAGAGTGACGCCATCCGGCTCGACAATTCCCTTGTGATAGAGTTCGGCGCCAAACAGCGGCTGCCGATAACGGTAGGTGCAAACCAGACTGGCGCCACCGGAAAAGGCCCTGAGTATCCACATCCGCACAGCGCCCGGAAATGGTTGTGGATTTACCTCTCCCCAATTGACCTGCCCGGGTTGCAACTCCATGATGCCCTGAGCTGGGTTGAGCGTGCGCATGTAATCGTGCATGAAAGCCATGCCATCAGCGCTACCTAAGCGAAAGCCAAGGGGACCTTCATGTAAGCGCCCATGGACTGGATAGACAGTCCAGGTCATCACCTCAAAGTCGTTACGCGAAAGAGTGGGATAGACTTCGCGGTGCAGGATCATGAAGTTATGCGTGATCCATTGATCTTTGACGTGGCGCCGCAGAACTGCGGTCTGAAAGCGCAGGTAGTCGGCGGCGTTCTCGGCAAACCAGCGTTGAAAGTCCAGGAGGGCGTGGGGGTTGAACTGGGCCACAAACTCGCGCAGGTTGGGAATCCTGATCTGATCGAAGTTCTGATAGCGCTGTGACCAGAACGCAGTGCCCCAATCACGATTCAGATTACTAATGTTTCCGTATTTACGCTGGAGCCATTGACGAAATCTCTGCTGGCTGGCTTCGGAATAATCGTACGCTTTGCCATAGTGGCTTAGTTCGTTGTCGAGTTGCCAGCCCCAAACGTTCTTGTTATTACCGTAACGGCGCGCCAACTCGGTGATGATTTTCTCGGCGTAATTCAAATAGACTTCGCTGGACCAGCTAGCATGCTGGCGGGTCCCGTGCTCCATCCGCCGGCCGAAGTCGTCAATCATCAAAACTTCCGGATGCTTCTTTACCAGCCACACCGGCGGCGTGGGTGTGGGCGTGCAAAGGATCACCTTCAGCCCGTGTTTACCCGCGAGGTCAACTACGCGATCGAGCCAAGCAAAGTCATATTTCCCTTCCTCCGGCTCCATAAAGGCCCAGGCGAATTCACCGACGTGAATGAATTCGAAGCCGAATCGTTTGATGTTACTGATGTCGCGTTCCCACTGGTCCTGCGGCCAGGCTTCCGGGTAGTAGTAGACGCCGATGCTCATCATCTGAGCCGGAGGAAAGTAGCGCGCGCGATCTTTTTGGCTCCCAAACTGGGCCATCAGATTGGGGGCAAGGAAGGTGCTGAGAACGACCAGAGCTATAGACGTTTGACAGAGTTTGATTGAGCTGTGCATGTGGATGCCTGTTAAAATCTCCGTATTACAAGACGGTAACTTCTTGTTTCTTTACAAAGGTTTGCCTGTTAGATACGGAGGCACGAAGAGGTACTCTCATCTAAAGCTAATTGTCACTCCTGGCGGATCGGCGTAGTCATTCCACAGGCGATCGATCTCACCCTTGTCCGGTGGTCCATCTGAAACTACATAGCGGTAACGCGAGATGTAAAGGAAGCCGGGCGCGATCTCGAATCTTCCCAATTGGGAAGGGGCGTAGTTGAAGAACGGATCGTCGGGATGGATACGCATCGATTGCGGCGCCCGGAAGTTACCCGGGTGGTCCAGGATTGCGATGCCTACTCGCTGCCCTTCCACCAGTCCGCCAATGTGACACCAGCGCGCCCGCGTAGCATGTCCATCAATGCGGCCCTTCCCTTCACTGGTAAGAAAAAAGACTTTGCTTTTATCTTTCCATTCCCGATGGCCGCGAAATCCAACGCCCCCATAGCGATACTCGGGCAGAACAAGTGGGCTCGCCGTTGCGCACTCCTGAATGGAGATCAGATCAAACATCGAATACGCTTTATCGCCCTGTCCTACCCGATAAACCCTCACCTCCCATGTTTCGTTCAGAGCGGTTTTGGGCGCCGGTCCACTCAGATCTACATAGCTCTGTCGAGATCGAAAGCCTCCATGCACTGCCCCACCCCAGCTATCATCAACAGCTAGAAACTCGACTTTGCCGGTGTTGTCACCCATATTCCAGAAGTCAGGCTTACGACCTTCGAACTCCGTGCTGGTCCAGGCGGCCCAGATGCCGTGGTGATGAAAATGGTCCGATGGGTAGTCATCCGTTATGATGTGACCCGATGGCGCGTAGACGGGATGGATATAACCACCGCGCAGGAAAATCGGCTTGATGTCCTTATTGGGAAGCTCGCCTTCCAACTGAAAATCGAGCACGCGCCGGTCCGTGCTGATGGCCAGCTTCTTGCCCTCCCTGCGGAGTTCAACTCCCTGTGGTCCTTCTGCCTTTGCCTCGAGCAATTGGTAAGTGACGGACGCCCCAGCCTTCAATTCCGGCAACACAAAAGTCGCCCGCCGCCGGGCATCTACCTGAAGGGGAATGCTGCGGCCCGCGTTGTCACGCAAACCGTAAAACTGCGCTCGCAAGTGTTCGGGCAAAGAAAAAGTAACGACTGCTTCGCGTCGATCGAAAGCACCGGCGCTCACCGTCACGTAAGCGGTTTTTTGTACTGCCCAGGATCCCAAGTTACCCAGCCATAACAACGCTAGGAGACCCGCTGCACAGGATATAATCAAGCTTTTGAATACCATGTTGCGGATCTCCTTCTTCGTGTCGTTTCGTGTGTTATTCGTGGAACACAGATCAGAGTTTGATCAGATCAGCGATCTTAACCGGACGCTTCTGCTCGACACTGGTGCGCGCGGCAATACCCGTGAGGCACGACATTGCTCCCGCGCGTGAGTCCGGCAAGCGCATGTAGTCGGGCACCGTTACGTTACGGAAGATCAACTCGCGCAGCCGATTGTCCCCGCCGCCATGCCCACCTTCACCATGAGGAACCGCGATTTTTTCACGCTTCCCAAAACTCTTCGTGAGATATATCTCAGTCTCCTCCTCGACGGGCCAGGGCTGGCGCTCGTAATCGCGCACGTCCAAACGGCCCTTCTCGCCGGTGAAAGCGAGACGATAGCCCTCGTATGGCAGTGCGGCATTCAGCGAATAGTTCATCGTAGTGCCGTTTGAATATTTCATGATTGCTCCCATGGTATCGTAGATATCGACGTCTTCACGAAAGACGCAACCGTCACGATGGTAGTTGTCGACATCCTCACAATCAGCATAGAGCCTCATCTGGCTAGCATTCTTCGTCATGTCGTAATAGAAGCGACACTTGGACTTGTGCGGGCACGGACGGCAATGTGAATGTCGAAACGGGCCTTGCTTGCCATATACATCGAGCTCAGCAGCGGCAGAAACCTCGACCGGATCGGCATCAAGCCACCAGTTGATCAGGTCGAAGTGGTGGGTCGCTTTATGAACCCAAAGGCTTCCACCCATCGAATTGAGCCGATGCCACCGCCGGAAGTAATCGGCTCCGTGATAGACATCGAGAAACCAACTGAACTCAACCGAGAGAACGCGTCCGATCTCTCCTGACATCAGGACCTCTTTGATCTTCTGGTGCTTTGGCGCGTAGCGGTAGTTAAAGGTAACTACAATCTTGCGTTTGTTGCGCTTTTCAGCGTCAAGCACTGCCTGACACTGTTTCGAGTCAATCACCATCGGTTTTTCGGTTACGACATCGATACCGCGATCGAGCGCCTTGGTGATGTACTCCGCATGGTAAGCGTCCACAGTAGTGACCATGAGGAGATCAGGCTTGGTCTTGTCGCACATCTCATCGAAGTTGGTGAATGTGGGACAACTTACACCCATCATCTCCCGGGCCACCGCAACGCGTTTCGAGTTGGTGTCGCTAAGGCCGACAAACTCCAGTACATCCGAATACTGCTTTACAAGATCCCTGCCCCACATTCCGATCGAGCGCACCCCAGTACCGACGATCGCATAACGCCGTCGCTGCGAGCCAAAAGCGAGTGTGGGGCTAACCCCGAGAAGCGTGGCTGTTGCGGCAGCACCGCCGGCAACTTTTACGAACTCCCGTCGTGAAAAGTGATTTGAATCAGACATGGCATACCTCGTGGTTTATTGTTGGACCAGCAATCGTTCGTTGATTCGATAGCGCTTACCGGCTTGTGTTTTTAGTTCCAGAACTTTCTCGCGATAACGGACCCGGGTTGCGCCGCCGTGCACGGAGCGCACCTCAGCGCCCGTCAGCTTCCCAGTCTTCCAGGAAACGTCGATCTCAAAACCGCCGCGGGCTCTTAAGCCAACGACACGGCCTTCCGGCCAGGCATCCGGCAAGGCCGGCAACAGTCGAATTACCCCCTTGTGACTCTGCATCAGCATCTCGGCGATTCCAGCAGTGGCGCCAAAGTTACCATCAATTTGAAACGGCGGATGGGCGTCGAAAAGATTCTCATAGCTGCCCCCTGAAAAGCGCACTCCTTTCACTTCACCGTGACTACGCACTGGCGTAAGCAGCAAGGAAAGGAGACGATGGGCGCGATTGCCATCTCCGAGTCGAGCCCAGAAGTTTATCTTGTGAGCTAACGACCATCCAGTCGAGATGTCACCCCGCCGTTCGAGTGTTTTACGAGCGGCTTCAGCAAATTCGGGCGTATCGTCCGGAGTGATCTCCGAACCCGGATGCAATCCCCAGAGATGCGAGACATGCCGGTGGGTCGGCTCGGGTTCGTCGTATTCTTCGAGCCATTCCATGAGCCGCCCATCAGATCCAATTCTGTTCGGCGCTAGCCGAGCGCGTTTAGCGATCAGCTCCTCACGAAAGTCCCCATCAATTCCGAGGATGCGCGAAGACTGGATGCAGGCATCGAAAAGATAACGCAACAATTGCATGTCAACTGTTGGTCCCATCGCTACGTGGGCCACTCGGCCATCAGAAAGGCGGAAGCCGTTTTCAGGAGAGTTTGAGGGCGCCGTCACAAGCCATCTATTCTTCGGCTCTTCGATCAGCATGTCTGAGTAGAACTGTGCCGAGCCTTTCATTATGGGATAGGCCCATTCCAGGAACTTCTTATCGCGCGTATACAGATAGTGTTCCCAGAGATGCTGACACAACCACGCCGAACCACTTGCGGCTGAACCCCACGACGCGCCTTCGCCGGGCGCCGTAAAACCCCAGGGGTTAGCAAGGACATGAGCGACCCAACCACGCGCGTTGTAGTAAAGCTTTGCAGTTCGCGCCCCCGGTTCCTGTAGTGAGGCGATCAATGAGAAGAGTGGGTTATGAAGCTCGGAGAGGTTAGTGACCTCCGCCGGCCAGTAATTCATCTGGACGTTGATATTGAGATGCCAGTCCGCATTCCATGGCGCCTGAACGCCTTCAGCCCAGATTCCCTGAAGATTTGCAGGCAATCCCCCGGGTCGCGATGACGAGATCAATAAATATCGCCCGAAGTTGAAGTAGAGGGTGGCCAGACCAGGATCGGCTCCACCATTCGCAAATGCTTTAAGTCGGGCCGGAGTTGTTAAGGCTGCCGCTTCCGAATTCGGAGGTCCCAAGTTAAGCCTGACACGATTAAAGTATTGTTGATAATCGGCTCGATGTTCAGCGAATAAGGCGTCGAATGTTTTCGCTACGGCCTGTTTCATATCCTTCGCCGCCGCAGCAAAAGGATCAGGGGTTCTACGTCCAGCGAAACCCCGATAGTCGGTGGCTGCCGTGATTAGCAGCGTTACTACATCCGCCCTGTTGACATGAATGCTTCTGTTTGTCGCCACAGCCTCGCCACCGCTATTGAGGACACGCAGGCGAGCGGCGTACTTCATTCCCTTACCATCAGTACCGTTATTAAGTTGCCCGCTCATCAGCAACCCGTCCGAGCCGTCTTTTGCAACTTCGAAACGTTCGGGGCGATCGAGCGAGGCTTCAAATGTGATGCTTCCGGGCTTGTCGGCGGTGAACCGGATGACAATGGCCTCTCCTGGAGCAGAAATAAATGCCTCGCGAAGATGAGTTATCCCATCTTGCCGGTAGCTGACTCGCGCGACCGCGTCCGAAAGATCCAGTTCGCGTCTATAGTGTGAGACTTCAGAATCACCGGCTGGAAAGACCAGCTTCAGATCCCCCAGGGTCTGATAGGAGCCGTACTGCGCGTCCTTTCCTCCTCCTCTAGCCGAGCCGGGACCGCGACAAGTGAAATGCGCGTATACGAGCTTCTCGGCTTCGACATTCTTACCCTCGAGAAGCAGGCGCCGGATTGCCGGGAGATATTTCGCTGCATGAGGACGGTCAGCATCCTGAGGCGAACCTGACCAGAGCGAACTCTCATTAAGAATAATTCGCTCTTGTGCGACACCTCCGAAGATCATTGCTCCCAATCTGCCACTGCCGAGCGGCAACGACTGAGTGAACTCCTTTGCGGGTGTGTCAAACCAGATAACCAGATCGGGGGAGTTATTAGAGGCAATGGCAACAGAGGACAGGAAGGCAACGATTGCTAGCACGACTGCGGCATAGCATCGCCTGATTACGCTACTTTTAGTTGGCAGTCTGAAAGGCCGCTCCATCAAGATTGGCTCATTTAACTGGAAATAATGATTGTCCTGGGATTAACGCCGTCTGTTATTGGAAAGGGCGGGAGCCATAATGCTGACCGCCCTTTTCCAATTCGACAATTGCGGGTGCGAACCAGTTTGGGTTAGAAGAAAACCCTTATGCCAAACTGGATATACCGCGGATTATTAACTGCGAAGAGCGTTCCAAAGTTCGCATCGTAGGCCTGCCGCAAGCGGTAATGCTTTAGGCCTTCCAATGTGGTGATGTCGAACGACTCAGGAACTCGAGTCGCAAATCCTTGCGGGATCGGGATGCTGAAGAAATCCAACGGAATCGCCCCGCTCGGCAAGCGGTTGTTGATGATCAGGTTGTTCACCTGAGCGAGCGTAGCCGTCCTTCCCGGATTTAATGCCAGCCAGTTGTTGAGGTTCGCTTGCGTGAGCAGCGCCTCGTTCGGCAAGCCCCCGAAGCCTGGCGGCGTGTTGCCGGTGTTCACATAACGGAAGTTTGGGTGATTGAAGGCATTGATGAAATCCACCCTGAAGTTAATTCGCCGCTTCCCTTCGTTGTCCGCAAACGGGAATTTGAAGTTCTTCTGAAGTGACAGGTCAAAGTATTCCTGCATGGGAGCCCGAACATCCAGAGTGCGCGGTGCATTACCCAGGGATCCCTTCGGTGGTCGCATAAAGGCCGCTGGGTTGATGTAGGGTTCACAGGTGGCGCCGATGGTGCAACTGCCGGTATACAAGGGGTTCTTGATCGGCACGCCAGGTACCAGGTTCAACCGGATCGCGCGATTCGTGCCACTCAACCGGTTTGTATCCGTGATGATTGGAACGAACGGCAGACCTCCCTGCATGCGGAACAGACCAGAGACGGTCCACCCGCCGAGTATGGTGTCCACTACCCCAGGCGCGTCCCTAAGCAGAGAACGTCCACGCCCAACTGGCAAGTCATAGATGAACGTCGAGCTGAAGTTATGCTTGATGTCGAAGGTCGAGATAGCACGATCCTGGTTGCGCGGCAGGCCATAGGAGACTTGCTGACCAAGGCTTGTAGGCGATGTTAGCACCCTCGTGTCTGGGCTTGCGTCCGAGGCATCATCGATCGATTTGCCGTAGGTGTAATTAGCCGTAAAAGTTAACCCGCGAGACACGCGGCGACGGAAATCGACGTACCCGGCGTGTCGGATGCTGTTGGCCGAAGGATCGAAAAACCGGAAGAGGTTGTTAAAGCCAAAGTACGGGCTCGTCACGCTGCTGCGCGGTATGGCAATCGTGGCACCGAGCAAGTTCCGCCGACCGAGTGGATCGGCGAACGCGGTTTCTGCGGGAAGATTATTTCCCTCCAGGAACTCGACGAAGCCGATGTCCTTTGGATTGATGTTCACGAAAGGCATGTACAGGTGGGTCCCCTTGTTGCCGACGTAAGCTACCTCGACGACGGTATTCTTAAATGGCTCAAACGACAGTGAAAGGTTCCAGTTCTGACTATAGGGAATCTTCCCACTGCCCTCTTCGATGATGGAAAAACCCGGCGTACCGAGACTGTTCAAAAAGACCAGTCCGTCCGGCGTTGTGCCTAAAACCTGATCGATAGGTGCTCCTGCGATAAATGGTGGGTTGTCGGAGAGTCGCACGGGCCTGGTTGGATCTGCCGTGCCTCCCACCGTCGAACCGTTTGCCAATGTGGAGACACCCGTGAAAGCACCGAAGTCAGGATTCGGCAAGCGGTTGTTTCCGGTAATCGGTGCATGGGAAATGCCATAACCGCCGCGGATGACGGCACTTCTTCGTTCAAGCCAACCGAAGGCTTTCGGGCTCCAGGCAAAGCCGAAGCGTGGTTCAAAACCCCAGTAATCAACCGGCACAAGGTAGCGCGAGCGTCCGCCACGTCCTGAGAAGGCAAACGGCGGGATCTGAACTGTAGTTGGGACAACCGCCGGGATAGCAACATCTGCTGGAGCGTTGTTGGGCACTAGGCCCAAACCAATTGCGGTCGCGCGCCGTTGCGCCTGAGTCAGTGTGACGGACTGAGCCAGATCAGGTCGAAAGACTCCCTGAAGGTCATTCTTTTCAGTGCGTGGATATTGAAGCGTGTACCTTAAGCCGAGGTTGACAGTAAGGTTTGGGCGTACTTTCCAATCATTCTGTACAAAGGCTGCGCCACTCTTCCAGCGGTAATCGTAATTGAGTAACAACGGCCGCACCTGGACAACATTAGGCACTCCGATCAGCATACTGGCGAGGTTACTCCCGCCGCTGGCATTATTCGCCGCTCGGTTGAAACTGGTATTAACCCATCGGAACTCCCATCTTCCTCCGGAAGCCCCGAAGAAGGGTATGACATTAAGTCGGGCATAACTGAGATCAACTCCGAATTTCCACGTCATGTTACCGCGACTCAAATACACAATGTCGTTGATATTGAAACGTTCCTCGACATTGAAGTTGTTCGTAGAGCCAGATGAACCAACGTCACCAAAGGCGTTTGTTTCGCCATTTGCACTAATCTGAAACAGGGGAAGTCCTCCAGTGGTTAAGCTGGGCAAACCTAACTCGTTAGCCAGATTCCGGCCGCCCTGAATTGAGAATTCGGGTGAAAAATCCTCGCTGAAAACACCCCGCGTATAGTTAAGCCGCAAATCGTTGACAACGGTAGGCGAGATTATGTTGTTGAAAGCCAACAGCAACTGCTTCGCATCGCTGTAGGCGGCGTTATTACCATTTACATCGCTGCCGAAGCCCCTGACACCGACGGCGGGAGTAACCGTGTAGCGGAAATTGACATTGCTGTTCTGGGTGATCCGGTGGTCCAGCCTCAGCGTGTACCGCGTTTCATCCTGTCGGACGAAACGCTCGATGAGATGATTCCTTAGCAGACCAGAGTCGAGGAAGTAATTGCTACTGGGGGGCGGCATGAACTGTAAGATGTTAGGCGCCGTCGGATCTAGGAAGTTTTGAGGAATCACATTCAACGCTGGGATCGGATTAGCGTTGATCTCAGGAGTACATTGCGGTTGTCCGTTAATAATGATCGCTCGCGGATCACCGAACTGACAAAACTGATTACCTGGCGCCAGCAGAATCGGTCGTAGCTGACCATTAACCAATGTGAATTGTTGATAGATATTAGCATTGCCTATTGAGGGCAGGTTGAACTGGGCCGCAACCGCTGCCGGCAACAGGCCGCTACTCGTTTTGACCAGATCTCTGAAGTCACCCGCGCGTTGAGCGGCTGTGGGTAGGAGCGTTGTCTGCGTCACAAAGTCCTGCCGCCAACGCGGTTCGTAGGCAAAGAAAAAGAAAGTGCGATCACGCCCGTCGTATAAGGCTGGCCCGCCTTCGCCGAACCGAGGGAGGAAAACAGGACCTCCTACTGTTAGTGATACTTGGTTGTAACGCAGATTATTCGCTGGCCGCGGGCCGGTGCCGATTCGGTAGGGCTGAGCGTTTGTTACCGGATTACGGTGATACCAAAGCGCCACACCGTGAAGATCATTTGTGCCGGATTTCGTGGTAGCGTTGATCACACCGCCTGCCGTATTGCCATACTCAGCGGAATAGGCTGACGTCTGAACGGTAAACTCCTGCACAGTTTCCGGGGTGAAGCTTACGACCGCGCGGGCAATGCCAACGCCTGTGTTGTTAACGCCATCTGCAAGGATAGCCGTACTGCCCGGCCGCCCGCCGTTCAGGCTCAGGTTAAACCCAGGCACTGGCTGGCCTGAAGTGACTTCGGGGTCTTCACTGCCTGCATCCCCAGTGACGTTAGGAGCGGTGAGAGCCAGGTCAAGCACGCTCCGGTTGTTGAGCGGAATATCCTGTAGTTGCCGTTCAGTAATTGTCGAAGTGGTTGTCCCACCTTCGGTATTGAGCAAGGGCGAGTCAGCGGTGACGGTGATCTGCTCTTCGACCGAGCCCGTCTCGAGTAAGACGTTGACGCTGGCTGTAGTTGCAGTATCAACTTTCACTCTCTCCACAAGTGCGCGCTTAAAGCCCGGAGCCTCGACGGTAACGCTGTAGTTCACGGGATCGAGCGAAGTGACGCTAAAAGCACCCGCATCCGACGTAGTAACTGTCGTCACCTGATTAGTTCCAAGGTTTGTGACCGTTACAGTCGCTCCGGGCACGGCCGCGCCGTTGGCGTCAAAGACAGTCCCGCTGATGGCGCCTTTGTTAGTTTGCCCAACAGTCGCGATGGCGCAGACGAAAAGCAGCGCAAAAACAGATATCGATCTCATAGGAGTCACCTTTCTCTAAAGTTCAAGGTTTAGGGCGTCCGTTTGAAGTTTGCGCGATCGTGCGGATCTCGCTGTGTTAGTCACGATTACTCGCGACTGATTCGCCGGCTTCCCGAATCTTCATCGTCCGTTCCTGGTTTAGGGTTGGCTGGTCACCGGGGTGGTAACGAGCTTGCACAACAACAGACCTATTGAACTGTACTGCTTACCTTATGGATTTGAACTCTTTACACTAAAACCCAAAATTAGTAAAGCGGTTACCTTCCTGGTTATAAAAAATCGTGCGAAATTCGCTTTATGCAAATATGCTGCCATTAGTGGGGCAATTTACGAACTTCCGATTTCTATTCAGTTTCGTGAATTCAGTCGGGAGGGTTAAGGGCTTGCCTTAACCAGAAAACGGGAAACCGTCCAAAATTCTAAACACAGGCTGATCGGATACTTTGTAGTGTTTTTAAGCGGGCCGCATTTTACATTAACTTCCCCACATTTGTAACTCATTTTGTTCGAGCTCCGGCGAAAATTTCATTCACACGCAGACTACTCGATGGTTGAGTTAATTTTCGTAGCCTCCCTAAAACCTTGTCCGAAACACGCAGAACTGTGCCGTGACGAGTCCCTTCCGGAAACTTCACATCCGGCGAGATATCTTCCCACTGTTCCAAATCCGCTGAGGCAACAGCGCCATAACGACGATCCCGGTATTTGTCGAAGTAAACAATCCATCGCTTATCAATCTTTATGGCAGACGGTCCTTCTGCCCAATACTTGCCCGTGATGGGATCGGAGGGCAGTCCGTATGGACCTATTGCGCGGTCGCTAACCGCGTAGCGGATATTCTTACGCGGGACGGGGTGGCGGGTTTCATCCTTCAAGAACATTATGTAGCGTCGTCCCTCTTTAACAATCGTTGCATCTATGACATTGAACCCGTGGTCGTAGAAAAGTCGAGTAGGCGTAAAAGCTTTGAAATCTTTTGTTGTCGTCAAATACATTCTGTGATTTAAGCCGTTGTCACCCTGCTTGTCGGTCTCCGGAAAACGCCCCGGTATAGTTGTCGCCCAGAACAAAAGATACTGTCCCGTGTCGGCGTCATAGAAGGTTTCAGGCGCCCAGACATTGCGCGCGCCAGGCTCGTGCGCCATCGGCGTGAGGCCTCTCTGCTCGGACCAGTTAATGAGATCTCTTGAGGATGCGTAGCCAATCACAGGCTCGGTCCAGGATGAGGTCCAGACCATATGGTACAAACCATCGGGACCTAATGTAATGTGCGGGTCGCGCATCAATTTGTCTCTTCCGACTGTAGGCTTCAATAGTGAATTGCCATTGTTTAGCGCGTGCCAGGTAAGTCCATCTGAGCTGTACGCAAGCTGCAATCCGCTCCCTCCATTCCCTTTGAAGTAGGCGAATACAAATGCTTCCTGCTCTGGTACGGCGGCAACTGGGAGCAGCAGCAAAAGCAAAAGTGCGATCATTAAGAGCGACGCAGGATCATAACTGTTCGACAAACTTCAGGAACCTCTGATTAACGTGATCGTCATTTCCTTCTCATTAACACCTAACTTCAGTTTTAATACGTTAGGTGGTTAGAGAGGGCCAGGGAATTGAAACCGTTTCAACGGTTTCCCGCTCACAGATATGCGTCTCTCCCTCGGGGGCAGGAAACCGTTGAAACGGTTTGCGGAAGCGATGCACAACCTTGGGCACCTAACTAAAGTTCGGTGTTAATTAGACTTGGAATTGCGATCTGAACCCCTTTCAATAACACCTAACTTAAAGCACTGGGCTATCTTGCGGGTTTTGCGGACGTTGTTAGCCAAAACTGACTCCCCCAGGCTAGAGTCAGGTGGTTAATGGGAAGGAGGCCACCACCGACGAACGGCAAACTGAGAGTTTATCGGACCTACTTCGAATCCAAATGAAAGACCTCGTCAAGCTCGACTGCCACGGGGCTTCTATCAGCATTCGTCAACATCAAGTCCTTCATGTATGCCCACCACCGACGACAAGTCTCCGTTTCTGCGATTTGGCGCCATCGTTCCTCCGACTCAACCTCCACATAGGCAAAAAGCCTGTTACTGTCATGCTCGAGGAAGATTGAATAGTTGTGCACGCCGTGTCCTTTAAGAATCTCCTGTAAGTCAGGCCAGATCGGATTGTGACGCCGCACATATTCGTCGTGGTAACCCGGCGTGAGTGTCATCACAAAAGCTTTTCTGAACATCACGACTTCCACTCAACCCTCAAAAGTTGAACCGATCGATGTTGTCTTTGTTAAAGATGAAGGGCTCGCCGAGACGCACTTCGTCCCCAACCACCTCAACAGTTCCGAGGCGGCCTGACTGCAACTGTTTGTCTCCGTCCTTCAGCGAGCCGGTCGCGAGAGCGTGTGATGCGTAGACAGTCAGGTATCCCAGATCCAGCGTGTTCCACAGCACGATCGATTCGATCACGCCATCTTTCACGTATGGCTTACACATGTTGGGAAGCGAAAGGCCCGTAACTTTTACATCCGTGCGGCCGGACTGTTTGACAGCCTCGGCTGCTCCAGGAACTGCCGGGGCAGCTATAGGCATGATCACCCTTACGTTCGGGTAGACGCGTAGAAGCGTCTGGGTTTCGGAGAACGCCCTGTCGCGATCGCCATCGCTCGGCTGGATTGCCACGAGCTTGATCTCCGGATATCGTTCGGACAGCCGCGCCCGGATATGCTTGATCCACTCGTTCTGGTTGGCTGCACTCAGTGAGGCGGTGATGATAGCGAACTCACCTTTTCCGCCGAGGATCCTCGCCGCTTCGTCCATCAAGGTGTAACCGATTCCCTGGGGAGTGGCCTGGTTGATGAAATAGTCACGCGCATCAACTTCTGAGTCTGCATCCCAGGTGATGACGTTTATTCCTCTTTCACGGGCCTTGCGCAACACAGTCGAGATACCGACACGATTCTCGACACTAACAGCAATCGTATCGACACCACGCGTTATCCACGCTTCAACCACCTCGTTCTGTTTCGCCGGATCCAGATCGGTAGGGCCATCCCACAACAGCTCAACGCCAAGTTCTCTCGCCGCTTCTTCTGCGCCCTGCCGGCAACTAATAAAGTAAGGATCCCCTTTGGCTTTGGGCATCAGCGCCACGACAATCCCCTCCCCGCTGACCGCGGGGCCACTAGCTGGATCAGACGGAACACTTAGCTCCTGCCAGACAGAACGCATAAGCAACCAGTTACTGCCGGCGACGATCAGCGCTGCACCCAAAATAACAGCGCTTAAGATAGCTATCTGCGAGTTTCTCACTTCGAATTCCTCCGCAATACTTTGTCCGTGGGGTTGCTCCCGCGCGCGCGTCGAAAGCCGATCAATAAGAATGGTCCCAACCAGCAGGACACCCGTAAGAATGCCTGCCAGTTCTGCCGGCTGGCCGCTAAGCCTGAGACCATTTTGCAAAATGACGATGGCAAACAGTCCCAGCACTGTTCCCAGCACTGTGCCCCGCCCACCAAAGATTGAAGCGCCGCCGAGCACAACCGCTGTGATCGCCATCAACTCGAAGCCGGTGCCGGCATCCGACTTTGCCTGACCCAGATGGGCCACGTAGATGATTGCTGCGAGGCTTGCTGCAAGGCCCGACAGCACGTAGACGAAGGCCAGCCGGCGCGCGACGGGAATGCCGGCGTACCGCGCCCCCTCAGCCGAATGGCCCATGGCATAAAGGCTGCGCCCGTAGCTCGTGCGGTGCAGCCACCAGGCAAAGGCCGCCGCTGCAACAATCAGAACAAACAACTGCGTGGGTATCACACCGCCCACGTAGCCCTGGCCAAGAAACAGGAACTCCGGGGAGAATCCCGAATAGTTTACGATGCCGCGCGTTAACCCTTCGGCGATCCCTCGAAAAAGCGAGAACGTTCCGAGTGTGACGATCAGCGGAGGAAAGTTCAGCCGCGTGATCATCACCGCATTAAGACCGCCACCGGCTGCACCAATCAACAACGTCAGCGCCGCGGCCACTGGCATCGGCAGTCCCAGATCCTGCCACAAGCCTCCCAGCACCACAGCCGATAATCCCATCATCGAGCCAATCGAAAGGTCGATACCCCCGGTGATGATGATTGGGGTCAATGCCAAAGCGAGAAGCCCGACCTCGACCCCCAGACGAGTCACTTCAAAGCCGTTTGCCGTGGTAAGGAAGTTGTTCCCGGTCAGACTAAAGATGCCACACTCGAGAAGGATGACGAACAGCAGCACCCACTCATTATTCGGGAACAGCCGCTCGCGCCAGGGCGCTTCAGTCTTAACGGACGCTGGAACGTAATGGACTGATTCTGACATGACTCTCCAACCGCCCCAGCACGTTGTCTGACACGAGTGCCAAAAGAATGATTGCTCCCTGAATGGCTCGCTCCCAGAATGGATTGATGCCCACGAACGTAAGTGCGGTTCCGATGGTACCCAGCAGGGCGGCGCCAATAAGTGTTCCAATTAGGGTGCCACGCCCGCCGGTGATCGCGGCGCCTCCCACGACAACAGCAGCAACTGCCTTCAGTTCAAAGCCCAATCCCATATTGCTGGGCACCGCAGAAAAACGTACGGCATTGAGTAACGCCGCCAGGCCAACTAATGCCCCAGTCAGGACAAAGACGCCAAAGACGACACGGGATGGCTCGATGCCGGCGAGCCTCGCAGCTTCAGCATCCGACCCGACCGCATAGACCGCACGGCCGGCGCTAAGATTGCGGAGCATCCAGCTAAAGCCGAAGAGCGTAGCCAATGCAACGCCAACGATGAGCCACTGCGCCGAAGTCTGCCCAAGTCCAAACCATTGAAAGTTCAGTGGCAGGTTTTGAACCCACGCTCCTTCAGTCACCCAGCGCAAGGCGTCGCGCCAGGCTACAAGCATCGCCAACGTAACAATGATCGACGGCAGCCTGAGATAGCCGACGAGGACACCATTCAGCGAACCCATGGCTGCTCCCACCAGCACCACCGAAGGTAACAACAGCAGCACCGGAACGCCTTCCTTGGCCAACCACCCAGCCACGACACTACAAACAGCGAACTGCGATCCGACGGAAATATCAATCTGGCCCACCAGGATTACCAGGGTCATGCCAATGGCGACTAGCAGGACGGGAGCGTTATTCACAGCCAGGTCACGCAGGTTACCGGCACTGAAGAACGCAGGCGCAGTAATCGCGACTATTCCGAGCAACACTGCGTAGGCAGCCGCCGCCGCCAGCTCACGCTTGTAACGACCGAGTTTCATTTATGACCCAACTGTTTTTGGCTGCGCCGGGGTTTCGCTAACCTGATGGCCCAGAGCGAGCGCCAGAATCTTCTGCTGGTTTGCAGAGGCACGGTCCAAGATCTCGACAATCGTACCGCCATACATCACTGCAATCCGATCACTCATCCCGAGAATCTCCGGTAACTCCGAGGAGATCATCAAAATAGCAACCCCCTCTGCGGCAAGGTCCGTCATGAGCGCATGAATTTCCGACTTGGCGCCTACGTCAATACCCTGCGTGGGCTCGTCGAGAATCAACACGGATGGTTTTGTCACAAGCCAGCGACTAAGCGCGACTTTCTGCTGGTTACCACCTGAGAGCGTGGCCACTGGAACATAAATCGCCGGGGTTTTAACACCGAGCCGCCGCGTATACTCGGCGGCAATCTCTTTCTCACGTTTGAAATTCATTACGCCCAGACGAGAAATGCGATCGAGCGAAGCCAGCGTGATGTTCGCGCCGATCTGCATATCCAGAATTACGCCATGCCGCCGCCGGTCCTCGGGCAGATAGGCTATGCCATTCTTGATCGCCTGCGCAGGATTACGAATGCTAACGTGCTTGCCCCGGAGAACAATCTCGCCCGAGTCGGGGGGAGTCAAACCGAATATCGTGCGACCCAACTCCGTACGACCGGCGCCCACCAATCCGGCCAACCCAACTATCTCGCCTGCTCGCAGCGAAATATTCACGTTGTTTATTCCCGACTCTTCACAACCAAGTCCGCTCAACTTGAGCACTACGTCACCCAGCTCAACTTCACGTTTGGGAAAGACAGCCGACAGTTCACGGCCTACCATCAGTTGGATCAGTTGGTGGCGGTCCACTTCCGACATCAGTCGCGTGTCGATGGTGCGGCCGTCACGCAGGACAGTCACCCGGTTCGCAATTACGGGTAGCTCTTCCAGTCGGTGCGAGATATAGATCATCCCAACCCCCTCCCCCCGCAACTGGCGGATGACGGTGAAAAGGTTCTGCGTATCTTCTTCTGAAAGGGATGCAGTTGGCTCGTCCAGGATTAATACTCGAGCGTTGGCTCCAAGGGCGCGCGCGATCTCAACCAACTGCTGTTGCGGCATGGTGAGCTCACCGGCTTCAGTCTCGGGGTCAATACGAGCCCCAACCCGGTCGAGCAACTCCTCCGCTCGACGCCGGCGTCCTCGCCAGTCTATGCGGGAGGCCACACCAGCCTGTTCCAGGCCAATCGCTATGTTCTCAGCAACCGACAACTCGGGAAAGAGAGCCGGCTGCTGGTAGATTGCGGCTATGCCAAGTTCCTTCGCAATTCGAGGCGAATTGTGCGTGATGATCTTTCCGTTAAAGCTGACTTCGCCATCATCAGGTTGAACTGCGCCGGTGATGATTTTGATGAGAGTCGACTTGCCGGCGCCGTTTTCACCGATCAGCGCATGAACTTCACCGGCGCACAACTCGATTGAAGCACCCTTCAAGGCGTGCACGCCGGCATAGGCCTTGGTCACATCTGTTGCCCGCAGCAGGATGGGCTCATCCATTGTCTGGTTCCTCGACGATAATCACGTAGAGCTCGGCCGGTCCATGAACCCCAATCGCGAGTGTGAGCTCGATGTCGGAAGTCCGCGACGGGCCCGTAATAAATGTTACAGTGCGGCTCAGACCTTCCCGGCCGCTTTCGTTGATTCCTGCGAGCACTTCCCCCAGCGTGTGACGAACGCTCTGGGCGTAGATGATGGCAATGTGTAGAGTCGGCACAAGCGAAACCAGCCGGTGCCGCTCACGCTCAGACTCCAATACAAGTGTACCTGTCTCAGCCACTGCCCACTGCGCGCTCGTGATACCGATGTCGCAATCAAAGAGTTCAGCAGCAGATGGGTTGGCGAGTAGTTCGAAATTTCTATCCAGCTTCTCGACCACTCGCTGAACTAGTGCTGAATCCGATACCGCAATCCGGCTTGCTTTCTTGCCCTCAATAATTTGCTTTAGAACTTCCGCTGCCAGGGCTTCATCATGCACGATTGCACAATGCCCGGCGACGGCAGTTAGTGCTTCTGCGAAACGCTCAACTGCCGGTATTGATGTCCCATCTCCCTCGGCTGTCGTAATCGTCGACTGAAGGTGCGTAGCTTGACGTTGCGCGTGTTCATTACGAACAGTGTCATGTGGTTCGCTGGACGCAAGTTGCCGGCGGATCGTCGCCAAGATCTCAGATCCCACTTCATCATTTGCACTCTTAATCACTTTGAATCACTCAGCGTAATCAATGATCTTTCTGCTGGTCGCGCCACTGTTCGCGGAAAGACTGGGGCGCCAATGGACGTGCATCACGCCCGGCTGTCCAGGCGCCGAGTGGCGGCGCCAGGGTTGAAATAAAACCACCCACTTTGCCGATGCGGCCGTCTCGCACCGCCAGCCGCTGAAGGACTCTCATTACCCGCCCACCCCATTCGTACAACCTCGGGCGGGACCAGGTAAAAGCGTACGCGCGAAAGATAAAACGCTCGAGCGGCTTTCTCCTGGCCGGCTCCACCATGCCGCTCGCAGCCCCATCCGCTACTTCAGAGCGCAGGTGCAGAAGCAGTTCAGGAATGTCGATCTTGACAGGACAAACTTCGCGACAGGCGCCGCACAAACTCGACGCGTAGGGTAACTGCGCGGTCTTACTAAGGCCGATCAATTGCGGCGTAATAACGGCGCCAATCGGACCAGGGTACACGGATCCGTAGGCGTGACCACCCACCTGTTGATACACCGGGCAGGCGTTCAAACAGGCTCCGCACCTGATGCACGCCAGAGATTGCCGCGTGATGGGATGCGCCAACATGCGTGAGCGGCCGTTGTCCATCAGAATAATATGGACCTCTTCCGGTCCCTCTTCATGTGATCTTCTTTTGGTTCCGGTAATCAGAGACTGATACGCAGTCAACCGCTGACCAGTGCCCGAACGTGGGAGTAGCTTGAGAAAAACGTCGAGATCGACCAGGCGGGGAATGATCTTTTCAATACCCATCACCGCGATGTGGACCTTTGGCAGACTGGTCGTCAGACGGACGTTGCCTTCATTTTCGAGAATCAGGATCGTGCCGGTCTCGGCAACGCCGAAATTCACGCCGCTGATTCCGACCTCGGCTTCGGCAAAGCGTTGCCGGAGGATGCGGCGCGCGGCACTCGTGAGCACGGCAACGTCATCGCTCGGTTCGATGCCAAGCTTTTCAGTGAACAACTCGGCGATCTGTCGCTTCGACTTATGAATTGCCGGAACAACGATATGCGAGGGAGTTTCATGCGCCAGTTGAATGATCCATTCTCCGAGGTCAGTTTCCACCGGAAACAATCCGGCAGCTTCGAGCGCCTCGTTCAAATGGATCTCTTCGGTCGCCATGCTTTTCGATTTAACTACTCGGGTCGCATTTCGCTCGCGCAATAGTCCCAACACGATGCCGCACGCTTCCGCGGCATCGCGAGCCCAATGAATCTGCGCTCCGGTCTGCGCAGCGTTATCGGCAAAGACTTCGAGGTAGTGGTCCAGGTGTGCAAGGGTTTCATCCTTGATTGCGCGCGCCCGCTCGCGCAAACCTTCCCAATCCGGCACAGTCGTCACCGCGACCTTACGCCGTTCACCAAAGACGGTTGCGAGGTTACGCAGCGCTCCGCGCAACTGCGGATCCAGCAACGCTTGCCGCGCATTCTCATCGAAGGTGACTGCAGTTAAATGCTTCATTTACAACTGGGAAAATGCTCCGCGAAATTACCCTAATCAACAGGAGCTTTCTAACTCTGCTTTTGCGCTGTTCCCTCTGGACTGGCTTCGTGGATCTAAGGTTCGCGGGCCGCCAACAATTCGGCCAGATGCAAAGCTCGCACTTTTGACTCCCGGCGCGTCAACCGGCCGCCTATCTGCATCAAGCAACTGGCATCTCCCGAGACCACCGCTCTGACGCCGGCTTTCTCGATTGCTTCAATCTTGTTATCAAGAATAGCTACAGAGATTTCCGGATATTTAACAGAGAAGGTGCCCCCAAAGCCGCAACACGAATCTGCATTCGCTAGTTCGACAAACTCTGCGTTACGAACATTACTGATCAACCGCCGCGGCTCAGCATAAACATTCAAGTCACGTAACGCGTGACAGGCATCGTGCCAGGTAATGCGTCCACGGAAACTTGCGCCTACATCGTCGATTCCAAGCACGTTTACCAGGAACGCCCCCAGTTCGTGCGTACGCTCTGCCAAAGCCTCGGCCCGCCTTCGCCAATCTTCCTCCTCTGGAAACAACTGGTGGAAGTGATGGACCATTGCGGTGCACGATCCGGAAGGGCTAACGACTGCGTCGGGGTTCGTGTCCTCAAATATCTCGATGAAACGTTTGGCCAGCGCTCGCGCTTCAGTTCGGTAACCGGTGTTGTAGGCCGGCTGCCCACAGCACGTTTGTCGCTCGTCGAAAACAACCTCGCAACCGGCGCGCCGCAACACCTCGACCGTACCCGTGCCAATCGAAGGCCATAACTGGTCTACCAGACAAGTGATGAACAGGGAGACTCGCACCTGTAGTTACGTTCTCCATCCTTGCTGGATACAGTGTTCAAACTCGCCCATCTCTGCTTCACCTCCGACGATAAGCGGAGTGCGCTGGTGCAAGTCATGAATCAACGCCTCGTTCGCGTAGACATCAAGCTTCTGCTGGACTTCGCCCTGAACGTTTACTTCGCCGTGTGTACCCAGAATGCCGGCGAGACTGGCACGCCGGACCTGCGCTTGAATCATCTTTGTCGCCAGCGTAATACCTGACACAAGCCAGGAGAATTCGGTAGTCGCGCCGGGAAAGCGCTTTTGCTCCTGAAGGACATGCTGCTGGAAAGTTATGACCATCTTCGTAGTGCCGCGGGTTTGGTCAGGGACGGGACGCCCGGGCCACAGTTTCGTAGCGTTGCGCAGCAGCCTCCCACTTCGAAGAAGGGTGCGGCTCGACTCTCACAGGTCTAATATTTTCGCGCACGTGCTGCCTACCTTCCGCCAGCGAAGCGAAGCGCCCTGCGGCAATCGCCTGGGCCAACACATTGCCGATCACAGTAGCTTCGACGGGTCCCGCAACAACCGGAAGCCCAGTCGCGTTTGCAGTGGCCTGATTAAGATAGTCATTACGACTCCCGCCACCGACAATCTGGATGCCGCCAATTGACTGTCCAGTCAACTCCTCGATAGTCCGCACAACTGATGCATACCGCAGAGCAAGCGAGTCTAAAATCGCCTTCGTGATTGCCGGCGGTTCCATCGGTCCATGCCAGCCAGCTACGGCAAGTTGGTTCGCCACCGCTTCAAGCATGCTCGGCGGATTCAGAAAACGCTGCTCGTCCGGGAAGATCAAAGCCGGCGAATCATCGAGTGTCTCGATCTGGCTCAACAATCTATCGTACTCCACATCAAGACCTTGGTTTCGCCACTCCTTGCGACACGACTCGATAATCCACAAGCCCATCACGTTCTTCAGAAAACGGATCGTGCCAAACGCGCCCCCCTCATTCGTGAAGTTAAGACGCGCCACCTCCGGATGAATCAACACCTCGTTGCGCTCGACTCCTACCAGGGACCACGTTCCGGACGAGATATAGGCCCAACGATTCTCAAGCGGTGCGCCCGCTACTGCGCTTCCGGTATCGTGCGTTGCCGGGACGACGACTGTGACTCCTTCGAGATCGAGTTCAGCGACGAGCCTAGGCTTTAGCGGGCCCAGGCTCGAGCCCACAGGAACGATTTCAGCAAATAGCTCGCCCGGTAAACCGAGACGCCCCATTAGTTCACGATCCCAGGTTCCGGTGCGCGCGTCGACCAACTGCGTCGTCGTAGCGTTTGTGTATTCCGTAACCGCCTGACCAGTAAGGAAAAAATTGATCAGGTCAGGGATCAGCAGCAGTTGGGCCGCGCTTTTTGGAATTCCTGATTCAACGTGAGCATGGAGTTGAAATAAGGTATTGAAGACCAGAAACTGAATGCCGGTGCGTTCGAAGATTGTCTCACGAGGCACGTTCGCGAATACTTTCTCCATCGAACCTTCAGTACGTTCGTCGCGGTAGCACACGGGTTGTTCGAGCAGTTCCCCCATGCGATCAACCAAACCGTAATCGACGCCCCAACTATCTACGCCAATGCTCTGAATGGGTCGTCTCAACTGTCGCGCTCGGGTTCCGGCATCCTTCAGCCCCGACTTAATCTCTTCGAAGATCGTATTCAGGTCCCAGCGCAGGTGACCATCTGTTCGCGACGGCGGATATCTAAACCTACGAATTTCCTCTAACAACAATTCACCTGGCGCGAGACCCGCGAGGAACACACGCCCACTGCCGGCGCCAAGATCAACAGCGATATAAAGGGAATCTTTCATAAGAAGGACTTCGGTCTTCGGACTTCGGTCTTTGGCTTTTGGTCTTGGGCTTTTGGCCTTCGTTCTTGGACCTTGGTCTTTTCTATCTTCTTCTTTTGTTCGTGTTACTTCGTGGATCCTCTCTTATGCCTAAAAAAACCATCCACGAAATCACACGAACAATACACGAACTGGTTGCACCCCTGCGGTGGTTGCTTGACTACCCCCAAGCCCATCGGATTCTCTTCTAGCCTGGCTTCGAAAGATCCAAAGGCCCAAGACCTAAGGCCAAAGGCCAAAGTCCAAAAGCCGCAAGGCTTACACTATCCCCGAGGCGGCGGCGCCTTTCTTCGCAGGCCGCTCTTCCGACTTGTGACGGCGATAGTTGCTGGCGCGATATGTAGCCACTGGATCAATAGCCCCGCCTTCGCGATGACGCGCCATTCCCAGAATTGGCGAAACGTCCGTGGTGAACGCCTGCTTCAGACAGGCAAGCGCCATTAACGGATCATTCGTTTCCTGCGACTCAGTCAATGCTTCGCGGTCCACAAGATGCGCCTGAACATACGCGCGCACCAGTTCATTCGCACTCGACATCAACGACTCAATTGGATCGGTGACGTTGTGCGACTGGTCAAGCATGTAAGCCGGATCAAAGTTGTCCAATTTCTCCAGTTCTGCGTCTACGAGTTCATTGAAGATCAGAAAAAGTTGGAAGGGTTTGACCGATCCTGCATCCAGATCATCGTCGCCATATTTGCTATCGTTGAAGTGGAATCCTGCGAGCTTGCCGAATTGGATCAGCCGGGCCACGATCATCTCTATGTTGACATTCGGAGCGTGGTGACCGAGATCGACAAGACAGAACGCTTTTGGCCCAAGTTCGCGCGCGCAGTGATAGCTGACGCCCCAGTCGTTGATCACTGTCGAATAGAACGCCGGCTCATAAAACTTGTGCTCGATGAAAAGCCGCCAATCGTCCGGCAGACCCGCGTATATCTCCTGCATGCTCTCGAGGTAGCGTTTGAGCGCCTGCCGAAAGTTTTGCTGCCCGGGAAAGTTTCCGCCATCACCAATCCAAACCGTGTGGGCCTTCGAGCCGAGTTGCTGGCCCAACGCGATGCACTCGAGGTTGTGTTCGACAGCCTGCTGCCGGACTGCCGGATCAGGATGAGTTAGACTGCCGAACTTGTATGACAATGGTTGGCCGGATTGATCCTGAAACGTATTCGAGTTCATCGCGTCGAAGTGCAACCCCCGCTCACTCGCGAACTGCCGCAACTCTGCGTGGTCCTCAGGTTTGTCCCAGGGAATGTGCAGCGATACACCGGGTGTGGTGCGCACCAGCTTAAAGATCGTGCCGCAGTCCTCAAGCTTTTCATGAATGTTGCGCGGCTCGCCCTGGCCCGGAAACCGCGCAAAGCGAGTCCCGCCCGTTCCCACTCCCCAGGAAGGAACGGCCACTCGAAAGGCCTGTGCTTTCTGCGTCAGGTCTTCGATGAAAAGCCCCCTGCGGCGGAGGCGTTTTTCCAACTCTTCGTAATCCTCTTCAAGCCAGGCTTTTCCTTTATCATTCTCTTGCTCGATAAAGTCATCGCTAATTTCGAATTGCGTTCTCATGGACATCACCTCATAAATCCATCCTGTAGACCGCCATCGACCGGAATCACATGGCCCGTCGTTTTCGACAACCGCCGTGATAAGAGCAGAAAAATTCCTTCAGCCTGGTCCTCCGGCTCGATTGGTGTCTGCGTAAGCGAGCGCTGGGCGTAGAACTGCGCAAGCTTTTCGCGGAGGGCTTCAGTCTCATCGTCATCCGAGAAAGGAATGTTGTACTTCGCAAGCGAGGCGATGACGCGATCGCGCGGAAACATCGTGCTCCCCTTGACGACGGTGGCGGGCGCCACGGCATTCACGCGAACGAGCGGCGCCATCTCAATTGCCAACTCACGGACAAGATGATTGGCCGCCGCCTTGCTCGTGTCATATGCCAGACTCCCCTTCTTTGCCACCACCGCATTCGCGCTGGTAGTCAGAACGATGTTGCCGGGCAGCCCCTGCTTCTCGAAGATCTTGTAGGCTTCATCCGCGACGATGTACGCGCCGGTCACGTTAATCCCGAATGTGAGAGCCCAGTGCCGGTCCTCGACGCGGCCCGTCTTGTCGGGAGGAACAAAGACGCCGGCCGTAACGACGACAGCGTCCAAGCCGCCATAGGCGAGCATCACATCTGCGAACATCCTGGCAACGCTCTCTCGGTTCGTGATATCGCACGAGAGGCCTATCGCCGGCCCACAGTTGCTAATGCCCGTTCCCGCGACCCCAATCCCCGGCCCATACTTGGCGACTATCTCCTGCGCAGTCTCCTTAGCCGCCGCTTCATCCAAGTCGACACATACGATGTGAGCGCCTTCCTTAACCAGCCTGTGGGCCGTAGCCTTTCCAATGCCGGCGCCTGCGCCAATGATGACCGCAATCTGGCGATCAAGTTCTTTCTCGGGCGGCATCCGTTGCAATTTGGCCTCTTCAAGCGCCCAGTACTCGATATCAAATGCCTCCTGCTGATCCATCGCCTCATACTGATCGATGGCTTCAGCGCCGCGCATTACTTCCACCGCGCAATTGTAGAACTCACCGGTAACGCGAGACTCGCTCTTGTTCTTGCCCCAGGCAATCATCCCGAGGCCCGGAATGAGTACTACCGTGGGATTCGGATCGCGCATCGCCGGCGAATCGGGACGTTTGCAGCGATTGTAGTAGTCCTCGTAGTCCTTGCGATACTGAACCAGTCCTTCTGCCAGGGCACTCTTCAGCTTTTCGACATCTCCACTGGAGGGATCCCAATCAGCAAAAAGCGGCTTGATCTTTGTCCGCAAGAAGTGGTCGGGGCAAGAGGTGCCAAGCTCAGCCAGCCGTGGTCCATCGTAGCTGTTTATGAAGCGCAGCATCCGCTCGTCGTCCTGCACCGTTCCGACGAATCGCTTGTAGACAGAAACTTGTCCCCGAAGCCACGGTATGATCTCTGATTGAATGCGCTGTCGTTCGTGTTCCGGAAGCGGTTCGTATTTCTGACCGCCAAATGTCTCGTCGCCGCGATCACGCGACTCGATGTAGCGGGCGGCGCGATCGATAATCTCGAGCGCCGTTTCATAACAGGTCTTGTCGTCGTTGTTCCACGAACTCATGCCGTGGTGCCCGAGTAACACGCCTCTGGCATTGGGGTGCTGCTTGATCAAATCCTCAATAATCAGACCGATGTCGAACCCCGGCCGCTGCCACGGGACGTAGATCAATTCGTCGCCGTAAATCTCTCTACAAAGTTTTTCCTGATTCACCGAAGCTGCGATAGCGATGACGGCATTCGGGTGCAGGTGATCCACATGCTGGTAGGGAACCAAAGTGTGTAGCGGCGTATCAATTGAGCAGGCGCGCGTATTCAGGTTAAAGACACAGTGGCTGTACATTGGATACATCCGGTCTTCGATTTCGGTCTTTGGCCCCCGCTCTGGATGGTCCAGGTACTGGGATTTCATTGCCCGCACCTTGTCAACGTAGAGCGAGGCAAATCCGTCGCGTTTGGCCGTGCGCAGATCGCCTCCCGACCCTTTCACCCACAGCACCTGGACTTCATCGCCCGTGAGCGGATCCTTCTCGAAAAGCTTTGAAGAGGTGTTCCCGCCTCCGGTATTAGTAAGAGTCAGATCTTCTCCGAGCTTGTTGGAGCGATAGACCAGACGGTCCAGACCGGTCAGTTGCTCGGCGACCTCATCCTCCCAAAGGTACTTCACGTACTGGAACGATTGCTGTTCGCGTTGCTGACTCATGCGTCCTCCTTTTGTGGATGAGTTCCGCTGCTTACTAACGGCGCAGGAAATCTACTGTGTCCAAATTTAGAAACCAGAGCGCCCGTCGAGTTAAAACCTCAACCGGAACGCAATATTTACGGCAGCTTTACGGAACTTGCCGGAAGATTAGCGGAAGCTTACCGTGCGCGCATTGGGGGCGGCGCCGTTGAACCTCGCTTGATAAGATAGGTCGGGATCCGTACTTCGACTCCCTGTTGACCGGGTCTCTCGATGGTCATCATCAGCGCCTCGACTGCCCTTCGCCCAATCTCCAACCGAGGCGAGTGCACAGTCGTCAGCGGGGGATCGGTCTGGGTGGCAAATGAAATATCATCAAACCCAATAATGGAGACATCGCGGGGGATCGTCAGCCCTGCCGCACGAAATTCCTGAATGACGCCAAAAGCCATCATATCGTTCGCCACTACAACTCCCGTCGGCATTTCAGCCCCTGCCAGAATTTCGCTGGCCGCCCTGCGACCCCCTTCGAACTTGAAGTCGCCTTCGTAAACTGTAGCCGGGGCATCAGGTAGGTGACGCGACATTGACTCGATAAAAGCCTCGCGACGGGTCACGGCGGAGCGAAAGCAGGCTGGGCCAGAGACATGAACAATCTTATGATGGCCCAACGAGACGAGGTGATACACGGCCTCTTCGATTCCCACTCGATAGTCGACAAGCATATTGCTCATGTGCTGTCCGACTGTGCCGAGATTATGGAAGACTACATTCACACGCTTCCGCGCAAGTTCGTCGATCAAAGCGGGATCGAGTTCGGAGGTCATTAGCGCGACGCCGGCCACTTTCAGTTCGATCAGGCGTCGAACATAATCCGCGGCGCGCTTTGCGTCATAATTGGTGTTTAGCAGAATAATGTTATAGCCACGCTCGAAGGAGGCCGTTTCAAAGCTCTTCACTAGTTCAGGGAAAAACGGGTTTGCGATATCCGAAACCAGCAGACCGATCATTTTGCTGCGCCCGGAAGCGAGTGTGCGCGCGTGGGCGTTGGGATAATAGTTACATCGCTCGATGGCTCCCAGTACGCGCTCGCGGGTGCGGTCGGTCACGTGTTTCGTCTTATTGATCACATGGGAAACGGTTGCAGTCGAAACCCCTGCTTCGAGCGCGACATCTTTAATGCGTGCAGCGAGAGCTGTGCGATCATTCGCAGGCTGCCTCTTCTCCAGTGTCTTTTTTCTTAACAAGTCGTTTTCTGCTGTTTGCTGGAAATGATTTTATTCTCAGGAAGATTCACCGGTTACCGTGGTGATTGGAAAACCCACAGGCGCCGCTCCAACCTTCCCCCGAGCGGCCAAAAAACTGATCTATTTTTTACTTGCTTCTACTGCAAGTGACGCAATTTTGCAAGCAATATATGTTAAGCGGTTTAATTTCGACCTTGAACTCTATCTTTTGAGAATCGGTTGTTCAGCCCTTCGCAACACTATTTTCCTTTGAGATCTGAGCCCTCAGGGGTTAGAGTATGGGCCCTGTAATTCAACTCCAAAACTTTTTGGCGACGAGTATCGTCCGGCTTCTGAACGTACATTTTTTGTAGCAAAACATGACTGAGCATCCTTTTCTCCACCTCGGCGGTGTCCGCGACGTTGAGACTTTTCACCGGCACTTACGCCAGGAACAACTCACCATTCCCTGTGACCCGAAGTTGCTTTCGGGTGACGACTCTCCACTGGCTCGTCCAATTAAGTTCCAAAGTCGTGAAATCGGTAACCGCTTTACCATACACCCGATGGAGGGTTGGGACGGTACCGCAGACGGAAAGCCCACCGAACGAACAATCCATCGCTGGACCTACTTCGGAAAGAGCGGCGCAAAGCTGATCTGGGGCGGTGAAGCTGTTGCCGTACGTCATGATGGGCGCGCCAATCCAAATCAATTGCTTCTGAATGACAATACCCGCGATTCTCTGGCGCGGCTGCGAGAGATCCTGCTTGAAGAACACAGGAAAACAACCGGCTCGACCGATGATCTTTTGGTGGGCCTGCAACTAACCCACTCGGGCCGTTATTCGCGCCCGAACCAGAAGACTGTGGCAGAGCCGCGCATTCTCTATCATCATCCTTTTCTCGATCGTCGTGTCGGCGTGGATGAGGCTTATCCCGTATTATCCGACAGTGACATACGGCAGATTATCGACGATTTTGTGAGTGCCGCGCGCGCAACTCAGGAGCTCGGTTTCGATTTCGTTGACGTAAAACATTGTCATGGCTACCTCGGCCACGAGTTCCTGAGCGCACATACGCGCGAAGGCGACTACGGAGGCAGTTTCGAAAATCGCACGCGGTTCCTGCGCGAAACTGTTGAAGGGATTCGCGCAGCGGCGCCGTGTCTCGAAATTGCTGTCCGGCTCTCCGCCTTCGACACCGTGCCGCATACACCCGACCCAGCCCGATCAACTCCGGGAAAACTCGGGCCTGGAATTCCCGAAGCGTACGATTCAATGCTTCCTTATCGATGGGGGTTTGGCGTTCAACAAGACAACCCCGTCGATATGGATCTTTCAGAGACAGTGCGCTTCCTTTCACTGTTGAGCGACTTGGGCATTCGGTTGGTTAATATCTCGGCCGGCAGCCCCTACTATTGTCCGCACATTCAGCGTCCCGCCATCTACCCACCCTCGGATGGCTACCAGCCGCCGGAAGATCCGCTGGTTGGCGTGGCCAGGCAGTTGGAAGTCACCCGCATTCTCAAACAACAGTTTCCCGATCTGATTATGGTGGGCACTGGCTACACATATCTGCAACACTTCGTCCCGTTCGTCGCGCAAGCCGCTGTCCGGGAAGGCTGGGTTGACTCAGTGGGGCTCGGACGGTTGGTGCTCTCCTACCCGCAGCTTCCCTGGGATGTCATTAAAGGGAATCCGCTCCAGCGCAAACTATTCTGTCGCACATTCAGCGACTGTACGACCGCGCCGCGCAATGGCCTACCGTCAGGATGTTATCCGCTGGATGAGTATTATAAGAACTCAGCCGAGGGGGCCCAGCTCAAGGAGATTAAGAGTCGCCTCCGCAAGGCCGCAGGAACATGACCATGCCGTCTTCAATGCATGACCGTGAGCAAGTGCGAAAGACCCTGCTAGCTGCCTTTGGTTTCGCCCAGGAACAGGTCGAGTCGCTCCTCAAGAAGTATCCGGACGATTACTATCCGATGTATACGGTCGGTGGAGAGTTCGGACATGACCGAAAGCGTTGGACCCATTGGTGCGACGGCTTCTATCCCGGTTTGATGTTCATTTTTGCCGAGGCCACCGGTAACGATCGCTGGCTCGAGAAGGCAATCGCCTATTCCCAGCCTCTTGAAAATCGGCAATACGACCGCGCCGTCCATGACCTCGGGTTCATCTTTTTCCCCACGTACATGCGCTGGTTGGAGATGGATGGACCCTTAGAACGTCTCGAACCCGTGTTGCTCCAGGCCGGCAAGACCATGGCAATGAGGTTCATGGAAAAGGGGCAATACCTTCGCTCGTTCGTCGAACCTGCATCTCTCTTCATCGACATCATGATGAATGTCAGCATCATCTTCTATGCCGGTCTTGAATCCGACGACTCACATCTTCTCGACATCGCCCATCGTCACTGTGAGACCACACGGCGCACACTGGTCCGCGGAGACGGCTCAACTTCCCATGAAGCGATCTTCGATCTGGAGAGTGGCGAGTGTTTACGTCAGTCAACTCATCAGGGCTTCCGAGGAGATTCGTGCTGGAGCCGTGGTCTGGCCTGGTCGCTTTATGGCTTCACACGCTCGTATGTGCAAACGGGTAGGCAAGAATATCTCGAGACAGCGATGGCGAACGCTGAGTATTACCTAGAAAACACTCCCAACCATGGGGTGACCCCGTGGGATTATGACGCCCCCGCTACTGGTCCACTCGCCAGAACTCAGGTTGACACTTCTGCCTGTGCGATTGCCGCCTCCGGTCTTCTCGATTTGGCTGAATTAACGCCGGACCTCGCAAAATCTCGCGCTTATAGAGATTTTGCAGTCACGTCGCTTCAGACCCTCGCCCGGAAATACCTCGGAGACCAGCGGCCCGGTTTTGAAGGGATTTTGAATGGCGGCGTCTACCACATTCATAAGAATCTTGGCGTTCATGAGGCGGTGATGTTTGGCGAATATTTCTTTGTAGAATCGCTTCATAAGGCGCTTGCCATGCTTGCTGAAGAACCCGTCCCGCCGGTTGTAACTCCTTATCCGGAAGAATCCCTGCCTGCCTGGGCCAAAGAATGGCGAGATGGGCCAACGGAAGAAGACCTGCCGGCCCCGAACAACGCCGACGTCCAGGAGAGGGATGATGAGTAGGAGTGCCGGGATAGCGCGACCCGTTTCGCTGGTGACGGGCGCTGGACGCGGCATCGGTCGTGGGATTGCCATTGAACTGGCGAAACTGGGCCACGCCTTGGCAGTTAATTATGTTGGGAATGCTGCGGCAGCCGAGGAATGCCTGCATTTGGTTAAGGAAGCGGGCGGCGACGGTACTACGATTCGTGCCGATGTCTCCTCAGCGGAAGATCGGGAACAACTCCTGAAGGAAGTGATCGATCGTTACGGTCGCATCGATATGCTGGTTAACAACGCCGGGGTTGCGCCAAACGTTCGAGATGATCTTCTGGAAGCAGGCGAGGAGTCGTTCGATCGCCTCATCAACACCAACTTGAAAGGGCCATACTTTCTGACGCAGCGTGTAGCCCGGCAGATGATCCGGCAGATTCAGGAGGGATCCGCGAGTGAACCTGGCCCGCCACGTATCGTTAATGTTACGTCGATTTCGGCATATGTTGCGTCCGTTAATCGGGGAGACTATTGCGTGTCAAAAGCGGGTCTCGCGATGATGACCAAACTTTTTGCCGCGCGCCTTGCCGAGTTTGGTATTTGTGTTTACGAAGTGCGGCCTGGCGTGATAGCTACCGACATGACCGGTGGTGTAAAGGAAAAGTACGACAAACTGATCGAGCAAGGCGCCTGGCCTATCCGCCGTTGGGGTGAAGCCGAGGATGTCGGTCGCGCGGTTGCAGCGATCGCTCGCGGCGACTTTCCTTTCTCAACCGGTGAAGTGATCAACATCGATGGTGGTTTTCATCTGCGAACTCTATAGCCTCTTCTTGTGAGTCTCATTTTGAGGTTTAGTCTACTTATCGTTCTCTACCCTTTTCTCCTGCTAACGAGTGTCCAGCAGTCCGAACCCGCAACTGTAATAGTTGATGATTCCGCCTTCTATGAGCACATGCCCAAGGGCACCATCATCACCCAGATCAGAGCACAATTGGGAGGCCAATCTCGACCTGACCAACTGCCAACCGGGTCCTGGCTCTTCAACAACTCGGCTCTGGTGATGCGCTCCCAGGCTTATCTGCAAACAAAAGCCGAGATTCCTGAAGATGGCACTTATTACCTGTTCGTGAGAAGTCACGGGAATCCTAAGAGCTCGTTTCGTGTCACAGTAAGCAACAAGCAGACTGAGGAAAGTTTTGGCAATGAAGCTCTTCGGTGGAAGCCGGGCGGAACCTTTGAACTGAAAAAGGGTCCTGTCGATGTCGTACTGAGCCGTGTCGTCATGGGCGGGCCGGTTGGGTCGTCCTTTGACGTTCTGGTGCTGACGAAAGACAAGAACTTCAGGGAAAGAGAGTTGCGCAATCGCGAGTTGCCTCCAGAGGTTCAGCTTCTGCGCGAGTACACGATACCCAGATCTTCGGCGGTAAAATTCGGCGACGTAGACGGTGACGGCAAATCCGATTTCTTTGTTCTGACGCCGAACTACGGCGGCCATATGTTCAATCACGAAGGACGCGAACTGTGGGGCTACGAGAATGAAGCAGAGGGTTCAGACGGGCGCGCCGGTTTTGAAGCGCCCGGCCTCCTCTGGGATTTTGACCGGAAGGGTTTTGCCGATGCAGTGCATTACCGGCTGACCGAAGGCAAAGAGTGGCTGCTTATTTCTGACGGCCTAACCGGAGCAATTAAACATCAAACCGAGTGGCCCACTCCGCCAATGCCGCATGAATACAATAACTTCCGACTCGCAATCGCGAACTTGAGCGGCACTTACCCGAACAACATCATCGTATTTACCGACTCCGGGGGGACCATTTCGGTCACCGCGTATTCGGCGGATCTCAAACTGCTCTGGCAACACATTGAGAAAAAGAAAAAGGACCATCTCGGGCACTATGCCTATCCGGTTGATCTCAACAACGATGGAATCGATGAAGTTGTCACCAGCGTCATGGTGTTGGACGCTCGCGGGAAGATGCTCTGGAACCGTTTTGATCTGCTGGACGACAATCACGACCACTGCGACAGCTTCCGGTTCTATGACATCAACGGAGACGGTCGATTGGAACTGCTGGCCCCAGCAAGCGAATTAGGCGTGCTTGTATTTCGTGCCGGCGACGCCGAGTTACTTTGGCGGCATGGAGCAGAACACGCTCAGCAGTTAGAGGTTGGCCACTTTCTGCGCGATATTCCCGGGCCCCACATTGCAGTCGGGGCGAGAACCTATGCAAGAAGCGGAGAAGCCGGCATCGCCGGACAGGTCCACTGGTTCGATGCCAAAGGGAACCTGCTCTCGAAGTGGCCGGCCAATCCTTTAAATGGTAATCCGGACTTCGTCAAAGGCGATTGGACCGGCGACGGCAGGGAAGAACTGTTCTGGTACCGATTCAAATTAACTGACGAAGGCAAAGGAGAGCTTTACTTCAAGCAGGATGTCTATCACATGTTTGACTTCATGGGGACAGGGGTGGACCAGGTCATTGCGCGTGGCGGCGCCAGCCTTCTGGTTTACGGGTACAAACAGGCGAAGTCAGATCCTGGGTTCAAACGTGACGTTAAATACCTTAAGCAGGTGGCCAATCACACGCATTACTAAAATACCGTAAAGGATGTTTCATGAATAGAAAGCTTGCCGTGATTCTAATTTTGTTCTCGTTTTCTACCGGCTTGACCATTATCGCCCAGGACCCGGCGCCTGAAGTTAAGAAGGGATCCATCCCCCCGAATTTTAGTCACTACACTCTCAACCCGAATCCTCCCGCGACAGTTCTGGGCTGGGCCGAAAAACGGGTCGAGGAGAAGCTCAACCGTGGCGTTCTGGCGCTCCGCAACGGCGAGAACAGTGTGTACCTTAGTTGGCGACTGCTTAAGAGCGACCCCCCGGCCACCGCCTTTAATGTTTATCGCGCCACGGACGGCGACCCCCCGTTCATGGTCAACTCTTCGCCGATTCTAAAAACGACCGATTTTCAGGATTCAAAAGCGCCGCTAAACCGCGAGAACTCCTGGTTTATCAGGGCATTAGTGAACGGGAAAGAGCAGGAACCTTCAATCCGTGCTTCTCTACCTGCCAACTCGCCGGTGCGCCAGTACAAATCGTTCAAGATCCGAGATGATATACGGGCACCTTCGATCGATCGGATAGGAATCGGCGATCTTGATGGGGATGGGGAATACGATTTCGTGGTCAAGCGGCCAGGTGGAACCATCGACCCAAGCTTTACTACTCGAGCAAGTCCCGATACGTTCAAAATAGAAGCGTACAAGAGCGACGGCACGTTCCTATGGCGCAAGGATCTCGGGTGGTCCATCCAACTGGGTATCTGGTTCTCACCATTCTACGTTTACGATCTAAATGGCGACGGTAAGGCTGAGATCGCCATTAAGACGAGTGAAGGCGATCACCGGGACAAGAATGGTCAGGTCCTGACGGGGCCTGAATATCTCTCAGTCTGGAACGGGGAGACTGGCGAAGAGATGGCGCGAACGGATTGGATTCCGCGTGGCAAGCCTTCCGACTGGGGTGACTACTCCGGCAATCGCATGAACCGTCACATGATGGGTATCGCTTACCTCGATGGTAAGACGCCAAGCGTCGTGATCTTCCGGGGCACCTATGGATTGATGAAGGCGGAAGCGTTCTTCCTGAAGGACGGGCAACTTCACAAGGTCTGGAGCTGGACCAACGAATTTGCCGGATGGCGTTACCAGGGGCAGGGTCAGCATGGGGTTCACATCGCCGATATCGATGGCGATGGCTTCGATGAGGTTTTGAATGGCTCCATCGCAATCAACAATAATGGTCAACTCATGTGGAGTACCGGTAACGGACACGGCGACAGGTTCTATATCACGGACATTGATCCGGATCGTCCGGGACTCGAGATATGGTACAGCTACGAGGATCCGCACCCTCGCAATGGCATTGGTCTTTGGGATGCGCGAACTGGCGACCTGATCTTCGGCACTGATGAAGAAGTTAAGGATAACCAGATTGCCAGAGCGCTGGTTGGTGACATCGATCCCGCATATCCTGGAATGGAATGTTGGGGCGACAAGTTCTTCTACACTTCAAAAGGCGAAAGGATTTTAGGTGTTGTGCCGCCGACTGACGGGCTGGTGTGGTGGGACGCCGATCTGCTGCGCGAGATCCACTCGCGTGGCACTGTCTCGAAATGGAAGGGGCCGGTATTGACGCAAGGCATTCAGGGGCGACACATGCTCTGGGGCGACATTCTTGGAGACTGGCGCGAGGAGATTGTTACTTTCGCGGATGGTGAAGTGCGCATTTACAGCACAATCATTCCGGCTGCGGACCGTCGGGTCACACTAATGCAAGATCCGCTTTATCGGATTGACGTGGGACTTATTGTGCAAGGTTATCCGCACGTTCCGATGACCAGTTACTATCTCGGAACCAAGTGAAATGACCCGGTCAGATCCTCCGGCAACTGCCGTTGAAGAGGGCTCCCTCCTCGACGATTAAAGCGGGCGCCGAAACGCTTCCGGTAACGCTTGCGGTGCGTCCGAGTATCAGTTCTTTACTGGCGTGGATGTCCCCCTCGACGATGCCGTTAATTTTTGCCACCGCAACATTTATTACTGCCTCAGTAACCCGCGCCCCAGTGCTGACGATCAGCGTGCCATCAGAGGAGTTTACACGCCCAGAAAAATCGCCATCAATACGCAGCATCGATTTAAAGCTCACTTCCCCCGTGAAATTCAGGACATCTCCAACAAAGCCAAGCCAGTTGTCCTTTACTTTGCTTACGGGTTGGCCACGTTCATCGCGTTTCGCAACTGCCTGTGTACCCACCGCTGCACCCTCTTTCTTGTTCTGTTTTTGTGACATTTTAGGGCGAGGACTGGTTTGAGCACCGCCTGCCTCAGCCCCTCTTTGAGAGGAGAAACAACTCTGCCTTGGTTTGGCACTATAGCACCATGGGACATTATTGCGATGTTACGATTAGATTGCTTTTGGCGTGCGCCGGAGCTTGGCCAGGGCTATGGGAAAAGCAGATCCGACTAAAGTCACACGAACTAACACAAACAAATCAAGAGAAGTTTTTAGAATCACAATCCGGGATGGGCGGGAGCGCTTGCCCGCCCATCTTGGATCAAAGACATTTTCAGTCAGACACGTTCTCTTTCCGCGCTATGTAGTAGTTGTTCATGATGTCATGCGGCAGTTGTTTTACTTCCACAATTGCGAAGCCCACCTCAGCCAGCATCTCCAAAGCCTTCTCCTCTCCCCAACATGCCCCGAGGCCGTCGCCATTCAGGGCCAGCGAGACGGTCATGCAATGCAGGCATGAGATCGTATAAAGAAACGGGGCGAGTGGATGATCGAGGTTCTTGTGAACATGACTCGAGGTCCGAATGTCCTGCATCAGGAATATCCCGCCGGGGCGCAGCGACTGCGCAATTCCTCGCAGCACTTCGCCCGGGGCAACTTGATCGTGAATCGCATCGAACGCTAAGACGAGATCGTACTGAGCAGTTTCTCCAAGGGCAGCCGCATCTTTAACCTCGAATCGCGAGTTTTCGAGACCCTTCTGCTTGGCTTCGGATCGCGCAGCCGCGATGCTTTCCTCGGAGAAGTCATAGCCGGTGAAGCGACTTTGCGGAAAGGTCGCCGCCAACAAATTCAGTGCCCTTCCGCTACCGCAACCGAGGTCCAGTACATCAATTCCCGCGCGCAGACGTTCAATGATTTCTGGCGCCAGCGTGAGGATCGAATCTACAAGCGCCGCGACGACTGTCTGGCTGCTCTCTTCAGCCATCACTTCGTGAAATCGCGGATAGGATGAATACGGAACGCCGCCGCCATTTCGAAAAACACGCGATGATCTCATCCTCGACCGATCCAAGCATTGACACGAACTGCGTGGTGACGGCCAGGTTATTCGGCGAAGCCTCTCGGGTAAGCCATGCTGAGTGTTCCGCCGGTAATGAATAGGTCGCGTTATTTGGTTCGTAGTCCATGATTCCACCGGTAACCATCGCCCCCAGCCACTCACGCACGTACCGTTCGTTGAGGCCGGCGGCTTGAGCCAGATCGCTGCTCGTCGAAGGCTCCGACTTTGACAGGGTGTCGAATAGGCCCGTGCGATGCCCGATACTCATCATAAGTGATAGGGCGGCGCCGTTAGTCAGACCCAGGATCTTCTCGGCGAAAGCTTCAGATTTTTCCTGGTCAAATGGTTTCTTTTCACGAACTTGCGTAGCTGACATCATTCCTCCTTTAAATTTATGTCTTTGCTTTTCCTGGTTGTTGTCTCGTTGATCTGCTTCTATGTCATGCGGAAAAAGATGACCCTCGGGATCACACTAACTCACTTTTGCGCGTAGTGGGATTTGATTAAATGCCCATCATTGATCTTCATGGCTTTCTCATCCACTCTTAAAGCCGTAGAATTGCGCATCGGCATTGCTAACCATTAATATTGATATTCATTGATATGAAGATTCGAGTGTGCGTTGCCGGAGCTACCGGCTGGGTGGGAAACCCTCTTTGTGCTGCCATTGCCGGCGCTGAAGATCTAGCTCTGGTGGGCGCCGTTTCACGTAAGAGCAAGGGGCAAGATCTTCGAAGCTTACTACCTAATTCAGTGCCGGATTTGAAGGTGACCGGATCGGTACTGGAAGCGCTCGAAACGCCAACCGACGTCTTGATCGATTACACCAAGGCCGACGCGGTCAAAGCTAACGTTATGGCTGCAATCGACAAGGGTGTTCATGTGGTTATCGGCGCCTCAGGTCTCACTGACAATGATTTTGTCGAGATCAATCGTAGTGCCCACGAACGAAGAGTTGGCGTGATCGCCGCTGGTAACTTTGCGATCACAGCGGTACTGCTGCAACGCTTCGCATGTGAAGCGGCAAGGTATCTCTCACACTGCGAGATCATCGATTACGCTGCCGATACCAAGGAAGATGCGCCGAGTGGTACTGCGCGAGAACTGGCTTTCCGCCTGTCAGAGGTTGGTAGACCGAAAACAACGCATCCGATTGCGGCTACGGTTGGAGAGCAGGATAGCCGGGGTACAACGTTGAATGGTACACAGGTACATTCAGTTCGACTGCCCGGCTACGTCCTCGGGGTCGAAGCGATCTTTGGTTCGGAGGACGAGCGGTTAGCAATTCGGCACGACGCCGGCAGTAGCCCCGCACCATATATTCAAGGCTCCCTTTTAGCAATTCGTAAGGTGATCAATCGAGTCGGCCTGACCCGAGGACTTGAAAGCATTATGGGAGCTGCTTGACATGTTGGGATGATCGTTTTTAAGGAAGCTCATTTGCTATCCGCGCGGACGACTCGGTCACTATAAATGCTTTCATAGAGTTGTGATGCAAGCTCTGCGTTGAGCACTTGAAGCTTGTGATACTGCGCCAGAGCCGTGTCCTTCTTTCCCAATCGCAGGTAAGTAAGCCCCAGATTGAAGAGGGATGGTGCGTAGTTCGAGTTGATCTGCAACGCTCGTTCATGGGCTTTTGCGGCCTTTTTATAACGACCCAAAGCGAAGTAAGCACAGCCGAGATTGTTGTGGGAATCAATGATGTTAGGGTTGAGAACACGTGCGCGATCAAGTAGCTTAATCGCCTCTTCATACCTGCCGAGGCCGACATACACAGCGCCAAGATCGCTCAGCGCGACGGCATAGTTTGGGTTCAATTTAACCGCCCGCTCGAGTGCCGCACCCGCTTCCTGTCTGCGATTCAAATGATAGTAAGCGACGCCAAGATTCCGATGGGCGTGCACCAACTCCGGATCTAGACGAATTGCCAGCTTCAGTGTTTCAACTGCCTCTGAGTATTGTTGCAGGTCGATCCAGGCCATTCCCAGATTGTTGAAAGCTTGCGCAAAATCGGGTTTCAGGCTGACAGCGCGCTTGAAGGAATCGATTGCTTCAGTATAGTGGCCTGCGTCGTATTCTTTGACGCCCTGCCGAAAGAAGAAAAGCGCGTCGTTTTCAACAGGTTCGGCGCTCAGGCCTGCTTGCTGAGCAAGAGCGGTTGCGTTGAATGCAACAATAAGTGCGAGTACAAGAATGCTCTTCTCCCGTGAGAACATGGCGTCGAGTTCCCCTTACGAGAAAGCGTTGCGGGTAAATTGCGCAGCGAGTGTGGGTGAAAACTGCGTTTATGAAAGTGCAGGCTCCAAGAGCCAGCGAGTTTAACCAGGATGCGCGGATAATACGTATCTTGTTCGTGACTGTCAATGAAACGAATTGCCTCATCAAAAACAGAGTAGAGGAGTTTCTACGTGAGGCAACATGTGAAATGAAATCAGCAGAAAAACAAAGGAGACCTCATGACTCTTCAGTAGCTGTCTCAATCACGTTGCAGTAGGAAGCAATGCACAGCGAAACAGACCTCTTAACTATATCTCGAGCAGAACCACCAAGAGTCAGGTGGTGGATGGTCCTGACTATCATTGCAATTCTGGCAGCGACGGCATATCAGCTCCGGTACCAGGGGCGCCTCTGGTGGTGTTCATGCGGTTATCTTCTCTTTTGGACGAGCGATGCATGGACTGCCGACAATTCGCAGCACCTGTCTGACCCATACAGCTTTACCCACATTCTCCACGGCTTCGCCTTTTGCGGTTTGCTAGCCTGGAGCCTCCCTCAGGTTGGCACTTCAGTACGGCTTGGAATTGCAGTCGCTGCTGAGGCGGCCTGGGAAATAATTGAGAATACAAATTTCGTGATTCAACGTTATCGCGAGGCGACGGCTGCTCTGGGTTACCAGGGAGATACGGTGGTTAACTCCCTTGGCGACATCATGGCTTGTGCTCTCGGTTTTTTGATAGCCTGGCGTCTCGGCCTTAAGTGGACCCTGATATTGTTCTTTTTAGTCGAAGCCATGCTCCTGATTTCGATTAGAGACAGCCTGATTTTGAATATCGTGATGTTGGTCTATCCGCTCGAGGTGATCAGGAGCTGGCAGGCAAACTTTTAGAACTGAGCCATGAGCAGCCATTCCGCAGAGTACAATTCCATCAAAAAGAAGCTGCCCGGGAACCCGGTCTTACTTTACGACGGCGTGTGTGGCTTCTGTAACAGCACAGTGCAAACAATCCTTAAACTAGATAAGAAAGAAAAGATGCGATTCGCCGCGTTACAAAGCGACTTTGCCAAATCGATCGTGCGGCGGCATCCGGGCTTGCAGGGAATTGATTCGATTGTTTTGGTCGAACCAGCTTCCGGTGATGATGGAGAGCGGGTTTTTGTTCGCTCCGCCGCAGCCTTACGCGTGGCGGCTTACCTGGGCGGGCCTTGGAAGCTCTTGTGCGGCGCATCGATTGTGCCGGCGCCAATCAGGGATTTTTGCTATGACCTAATAGCGCGTTATCGCTATCGAATTTTCGGCAAGTATGATAGTTGCATGATCCCTTCGGCAGATACTCGTGCCCGATTTCTTGACAGTGAGTGACGGCAGATGAAGGCGGAATTATTGTTTTGGTTTGCCTGTCATGGGGACAAAAAGGACCGGGATGGTTTTCCTTTCAACTACGCCTCTTGGAGTCCTGGTGATGATCATCATCTCCTGATAACCAGTCCCAACCGGAATAATCATCTTGCCGTTGACCGCGAGTTGATCGACCAACACCTGAGGTACCTTATCAGGAGCAGCCGTAACGATGATCGCATCAAACGGCGCCTCTTCAGGCCAACCGAGGTAGCCATTCCCGGCTCTGACCTCAACATTCTGATAGCCAAGTTCAGTGAGTAGGTTACGCGAGTTTTCGGCTAACTCGGGGACGATCTCGATCGTATAAACCTGTTTCGCCAGCTCCGCGAGTATGGCCGCTTGATAACCAGAGCCAGTGCCAATTTCCAAGACCTTTTCTCCGGGCGCAATCTCTGCCGCCTCTGTCATATAACCGACAATGAAGGGCTGCGAGATCGTCTGACCGTGGCCTATTGGGAGTGGCCGGTTTTCATAAGCACGGTGTTGGTAGCTGGGGGCAACGAATCGGTGACGCGGTACTTTGAGCATCGCGTCCAGTACCTCTTTATTCTTAACACCTTGGGAACGAATGGTTTGAACCATCTGCGCACGTTGCTGCGCTAACTTGTCCTCGGTAGCAGCCTGCTTCTCCTGCGCACGCTGCGAGTTACATCCCGGAGTTGGGACTACTAGCAAGAAAAGCAGTAGCGCTGTCAGGTGCCTGATCATCGTTTTCCCGGGGGTGGTTATGGGGTGCAATTGTAACTGTTCACGTTGCCTTTCGGAATGGTTACGAAAGAACAGCGCGCCCACGGCGACGGAATTGCTCAGCAGCTCGGCAAGGCATCTGGCCGTGTAGGGACGTTCCCTTCAGCCAAAACAAGTTCGGCTTGAAGAGCGGTTCGAAGGCGCCGCTCGATAAAACTATTCTCCGGCAGGCACTTCCCAGTAAAAAATCGAGTGCTCGCTGGCTCCAACCTTCACAGTTTCCGAGTGCAGGGGCTGCCAATCACCCATCGAATAATTATGCGACACGATCCGAGTACCGGGTTTCAACTCGGAAAGTAATTTTGGACGCAGTTTAAGGTTCACATCAGGCAGAAGATATAGTGTGACAACCGTCGCCTCGCCAATCTCGGCCTTAAACAGATCACCTTCAACAAAGCGGACGCGATCGGTTACACCGGCTTTTTGCGCATTCTCATTCGCCTGCTTAACGCGCTCCGGATTGAGGTCATAACCAACACCCCGAGCTCCACGCTTTTGAGCCGCGGTAATGACGATACGGCCATCACCACTGCCGAGATCGTACACCACGTCATTTTTGTTTACTTTGGCGATCTCAAGCATCCGTGCCACCACTTCGTGCGGGGTGGGCACGTAAGGAACATCCAACTCCTGCTTGACGATCTCGACACCGGCAATATCTGCTGGTGTGGGAGATGTTACCGGAGAAATTCTGGCCGCCGGTTCGGAGGTTGGGGTAGGTGATGAAGCACAGCCTGTAAAGACGGCGATGCTCAAAATAATGTAAGCAACCGACACTGTCGAAATATACTTCACTATTTATTCTCCTTGTTTCCGAGTGGATTATGCTGCCAATAGCGCGCCAGGAGTAGCACTGGCAGGCCCGCCAACAAAACACCTACGCCGACCAGCGCACCAATACCCGTATAAGCCAAACTGGCTTGCAGCATGTAAAGGCAAGTTAAGCAGAAAGCAATGGGGACGAATGGGTAGAGAGGTACGCGAAACGGTCGTGCAACATCTGGTTCTTTTCGACGCAGAATAATCAGTGACAACCCGACCATGAAAAAGAAGAACCAAAATACCGGAGCAGTGTACTCCACCATTGTGGCAAAGCCCCCGCGCGTTAACGTGCCAATCAGGACCAGCAGCAATGCAATCACACCCTGGACCACCAGTGCGTTGAGCGGCGTGTTGGCCGATCCGTGCCAGCGTCCGAGAAACCTGAACAATCGAAAATCCCGCCCCAGCGCAAAGTTTGTGCGCGCTCCTGTTAGCACCGTGGCGTTAGCCGACGTTAGCGCTGAAATCGCAATCAATAGACTGACAAATTTCGCTCCTCCCTTCCCCACAGCTCGTTGCATCAGGTCGGCAGCTACCGCATTCGACTCGGCAGTACCTGTCAACCCGAGTCCTCTCAAGTAGGCCCAGTTGACTAGCAGGTAGAGCACCGTAATGATTCCAATACTCACCAGCAGCGCCTTCGCGATATCGCGCCTGCCGTTCGTCTCCGCTGAGATGTAGGCAGCCTCATTCCAGCCACCGTACGTCAGGAGCACAAAGACCATTGCGAGCCCCATTGCTGTTCCGGAGCCACCTGTCGTAGCAGGGGCTTCGGTTATAGGAGCCGGCGACGATTGAATGAGCATTAAACCGGCGCCGATGATCAGGATCAAACATAGCACTTCCACTATCGTCAGAAGATTCTGCGTACGCGTTCCCTGCTGCACTCCCATGATGTTGATTGCGGTCAGCAGCACAACCATCAAGCCTGCATAGAGCGGGACGGAATACTCGCCGAGATTCAGCAACTGAGTGGCGTAGTCTCCAAAGACGAAAGCCAGCAGGGCTACTGAACCAGTCTGAATAACAGTCACTCGCGACCAGGCAAAAAGAAAAGAGAGCGGTTTCCCATAAGCTCTCGTGAGGTAGTGGTAGTCCCCACCTGTGTGCGGGTAGGCGGTAGCTAATTCGGCGTAGCAGAATGCCCCAATTAGCGAAATGAGACCCCCGGCCGTCCATAGGAGTAGTGCGGCCCCCTCGCTGCCGACATTAGCCGCCACCAAAGAGGGCGTCCGAAAGATGCCGGCTCCAACTACAATGCCGACGATTAGAGCAACGGCACTTTTTACTGAGATTGTTGGTACTGGCTCGGCAAACTCTAGTCCTTTAACCGCAATGCTTTTAACCGCCATCCTTGAGCGCCCTCAATTTTCTGCCTCTTCAAAAAACAAAGTTCGGACTCCCTGCACCAGAAGGACGCAGGTCATCTGCCGGCGCTAGCGTTTTTGGGCACCACCCAGAAGTATATTGAACGGCCTTCGACATCCATGTGCTTGTCAGGCTTCCAGTCACCCATATCAAAGCTATGTGACACTATGCGCGTTCCGGGTTTCAGCTCGCGGAGAAGCTTTGGGCGCAGTCTCAAATTGACCTCAGGCAACAAATATAGCGTGACGACAGTGGCCTCTTTTAAATCTGTCTCGAAAAGGTCCTGTTGCACAAACTTCACCCGGTCGGTCACACCGGCCTCGTGTGCATTAGCATTAGCCTCACTCACCCGGTCGCTGCTGATATCGATGCCCACACCACGAGCACCATATTTCTTTGCCGCTGTAATTACGATGCGGCCGTCACCACTGCCAAGATCGTAGACCACATCATCCTTAGTAACCGCGGCAAGCTTCAGCATTTCATCGACGACGGTTTGCGGGGTAGGAACATAAGGCACGTCCGGGCTCTTTTTATTCTGCGCAAAAACCCAGGCGCTGCCTGCTATCGCTAACGCGCCTAATGCTGCAAGCAGCACTCTGTTCAGCTTCTGTTTCGACATTTCATTCTGCTCCTTCTCGAGATATTCAAGGCTGCCATCATGAAGCACCAATTACCTGGCGAAAAAAAACCTCATCAGAAACCTTCTGGCTTCGATCAGGTCTGGGGAGCTAACGGACCTACAACAAAGGGAAACGAGGGCGATAATATAAGGCAGCACAATCACTCAGGCAAGCAAGACCGGGGCCAATGACCTTTCTTTTCCTGACAGATCTTTTTTTTCGACGATTCTTGCGCTTCCATAACAACTTTGCAGACCAATTTGGGAAAGAGTTTTTTCGCCTTCTAGTAAGGAGCATTTTCTGGACCAGCAAGAGACAGTGATCCCTAAATCCATAGAGGTGATCCGAATAATAGTAGGGAAGAAGAAACTGGGGGGATGGTCTAACCCCAGGGGTCCAAGCTGCAAAAGTACAATTAAAAGACACATCGAGGTCGATCTGTATGACTTCCCTTCCCGGGCTAACATGTCTTATGCTCGCCGCACGGTCACGCTTTCCATTCCACTAAACCTAAAAAGGGTTGCGATCTCATGTCTAACGTTTTCAAACATTGGCAGCCTGTGGTGCTGGCGCTTGTATCGTCGGTAATGGTTGCTTCAGGGCAGACTCCATCCCCGCGTGCGCATGCTGATCTAATCCTGCACAACGGAATGGTTTGGACTGTCGACAATAACAGTTCGAGTGCCCAAGCCGTGGCCATCGCGGGCGAAAAGATTCTTTTCGTAGGCACAAATAGCGCGGCCCTGAAGCTCCGCGGGCCGCAGACTCAATTAATCAATCTGAAAGGAAGTTTCGTTGTTCCCGGCTTCAACGATAATCACGTCCACTTCGCTTCGGCGGCACAATTCCTTGAATTCAACATTATGGCGGTGTCCAGCCAGTCCGAGTTTATTGCCAGAGTAAAGGAAACAGTTGCCGCCCTTCCAAAAGGCGAGTGGATCGTTGGTGGATTTTGGGGCGCCTATGATCAATGGAGACCCGGCAGTGCTTCTAGCCGGAAACGCGAACCGTTTGTACCGGACATTAGCCTCATCGAAGAACTGACGGCCCACCACCCACTCTTCATCCGCCGCTTTGATGATGGTCAGTTTGCAGCCAACAGCGCCGCGCTGCGAGCGGTTGGCATCGATCCAGATAATCCCCGGGCTCCCGACGTCGAGTTTCTTGGAAGCAAAGAGGGGACCTTCAAGGGCCATATGCGCGGACAGGGCGTCGCCGGGCTTTTCAGTACGGCTATACCCAGGAAGTTCTCACGTGAGCGTCGTGTGAAACAGTCCCGTAAGGCGCTCGCAGAAATAGCGAGGTTCGGTGTCACAAACATCAGTGACATGTCAGACGATGACCAACTGGAAATCTTTCGTGACCTACATCGTCAGCGTGAACTTACTGTTCGAGTACATTTTCGTCCCGCTCTTGATCGCTGGCAGGAGTTATCGGACCGCCAGGTGAGGGTGGGATCTGGTGATGAGTGGATTCGTCTGGGAGCGGTCAAGGGCCATATCGATGGGATCATGGGGACAAGCAGTGCTCGCTTCTTTGAGCCGTACTCTCACGACCCAAAAAATCGCGGCCGCTGGCGTCCTTTGATGGTGAATGATAAAGGCGATTTCGTTGAGGGGAAATTTCTCTCTTATATGTTGGCGGCCGACCGAGCCGGCCTTCAATTGACCATTCATGCTATCGGTGACGAAGCCAACCATCTTTTGCTTAACTATCTTGAGGAACTCGAAAAACGCAACGGCAAGCAAGACCGGCGCTTCCGTCTGGTTCACGCTCAGGTAATCGCGCCCGGTGACTTCCCACGGCTGGGTAAACTGGGAGTCGTCGCTGAAGTCCAACCTTTCCACCTGAGTGACGACATGCGTTGGATGGAAGAGCGCATCGGCACAGAAAGATGTAAAGGAGCCTATGCTTTCAGGACGATTAGGGACAGTGGCGCAATTCTCAGTTTTGGCACCGACTGGCCCGGGACTTCAGCTTCCGAGTATCCGATCAACCCGATGCTTGGCCTGTACGCTGCCGTTACGAGGCAGACGATCTCGGGGGAACCGCGGTCTGGCTGGTTTCCCGAAGAGCGGATCACGATCGAGGATGCGATCCGCGCCTATACTTACAACACGGCATACGCGAATTTTGAGGAGAAGATCAAAGGCTCGATCGAACCCGGTAAGTTAGCCGATCTCACGGTGCTTTCACGGAACCCGCTAAAGATTCCAGCGCGCGAGTTACTGGAAACGGAGGTCATCTATACGATCGTAAATGGCAAGATTGTTTACCGTAAAAAGTAAAATCTCAACCGCAGGGTTCGAGAAGCGTTGACTTCAGGCGTTATTTTATATAAAAGCAGCTGTGATTCCCCCCGAACACGGGCTTCCAGTTGCTAATTGGTATCTGTGAAGCCTGAAAAGAAGAAAGCAAGACTCATCATTTAGGAGGAGTGAAAATGACCAAGATCAGGAACTACTTCTTCATCGTGGGATTGGCGATCCTAATAATTGCTGCCTCTGGATCTGGTCAAATGACTTCCAGCGACGCGGCTGCCAAAGCCAATCAACCTTCGAGTGAGTGGGCTTTGAACGCCACGATTATTGAAGCTTGCAGTTGTCCGATGTTTTGTCAGTGCTATTTCAATGACAAACCTGCCGGACATAGCGGACATGGCGAGGGAGCCATGGAACATCACTACTGCCGCTTTAACAATGCCTTCAAGGTTAACAAGGGAAACCTTGGAGACGTGAAGCTTGATGGTGCTAAATTTTGGGTAGCCGGCGACCTTGGAGGCGACTTTTCAAAAGGCCAGATGGACTGGGCTGTTCTAACCTTCGATCCTGCGACAACTAAAGAACAGCGCGATGCCATCGCGACAATCCTCGGACATGTATATCCCGTGAAGTGGAATTCCTTCAAGATAGCGAAGGATGCCACTATGCAGTGGACTGCGTCACCAGATCGCGCCGAGGCGAGCCTGGATGGGGGCAAGACGGCGGAAGTGATCTTACGCCGCCCGGCAACAGCAATGGCCGATGGACCAGTGGTGATTAAGAACCTCAAGTACTGGGGTGTTCCCCGAAACGAAGGCTTCATCATGATGCCAAACGAAGTTGAAGCCTATCGCGCCGGAGAGAAAGCGTTTGAATACAAAGGTACAAACGGTTTCATGATTACGATTGACATCGCGTCTAAAGATGTTGCGGGCTCCTGACCTTGAGGCTAGTTGTTCCACGATTTTCAAGGGTAGCGTTCAGCTACCCTTTTTTGTGCAGTCTCTTGTGCGGTCAAGTCCTTTATACTGCCTGCAAGGAAAGCAAATGGCGACACCAAAGTTTCGTCATGACTTGAGAGCCACTTTGGCATTACTGAAACAACATCGACCCCTCGCGAAGGGAGCGGCTTATCCACGTTCGGCCATTTTGATCTTTTTGGGGTTCATTTTATTGGCTCCCGGACCCTCCGTCTTTGGCACCCGCGAACGTTTTGTGGATGGGAGAGAATTTGTCTCCCAGCCCCGAACTCCTAACCGGGATCTCCAACGACGCCCTGACGTAATTTATTATGCGACACCACCAGAAACCGTTGCCGAAATGCTACGCCTGGCGAACATTCAGAAAGGTGACGTGCTTTATGATCTTGGCAGCGGCGACGGGAGAATTCCGATCATGGCAGCCCGCGAGTATGGCATCAGGGCAGTGGGTATAGAGATTGATCCCAAGCTTATTGCCATCGCCGAAGAACAGGCACGCCTTGCGGGAGTGGCTGACCTGGTGAAGTTTCGCAACGCCAATATGTTTCGCGCTAACATCCGCGAAGCTTCTATCGTTACCCTCTATCTTTCTGACAGGATAAACGAGCTGTTGCGGCCTAAGCTTCTGCGCGAACTGAAGCCAGGCGCGCGAATCGTGTCTCACGACTTTCGCATGGGTGATTGGGAGCCGGAGCAAACAGTGAAAGTGCCGTGGGAAAAGCTTTATCGGACTATCTATCTTTGGACCGTGCCGAGACGTAACACGAGATAATCATTCCTGCGAACCAAATCTTGGAGTTCAAGGCCAGATCACCTTTGTTGCTCTGCGAAATATTGACCCCGACGAGGAACTAACCGACGACCGGGCCATGACGGATGAGGATGCTTACGAACTTCACTGCAACTGTGGGGCTCATAACTGTCGCCGGATCGTCTCGGGCCGAGACTGGCAGCGCCCTGCGCTTCAGGAAAATCACCACGGTTTTATGTCCTGGTATTTGCAGCAAAAGGTAGTGAAAAAACATTAGCGAGGAGCTTTGCCTATGAACTTTCCGCTGATTACCAATGACGCTGTTGTTCTTGGTATTCTGATGATCATCCTGGCGGCTGTCTTTGTCACCTCAAGCAGTGACCGTCCCAGCTTAAAAAAGTTCTATACATTCATCCCACCGTTGCTCCTCTGCTATTTCATTCCTTCATTGCTTAGCACCCTTGGTGTCTTCTCCGGGGACCAGTCCAGACTCTATCCGATTGCGTCACAATACCTGCTGCCTACCAGCCTTGTGCTGCTCACGATCAGCATCGATCTTAAAGCCATCGCACGCCTTGGCCCCAAAGCCATCATCATGTTTCTGGGCGGTACGTTCGGAATTATTCTAGGTGGTCCGATCGCAATACTTATTGTTTCAATGATCGATCCCCAACTAGTGGGCGGTCAGGGACCCGATGCCGTCTGGCGCGGGTTGACGACCATTGCCGGCAGTTGGATTGGGGGCGGCGCCAATCAAACGGCAATGAAAGAGGTTTTCGAAGTCAGCGATAATCTCTTTTCCGTGATGATTGCTGTCGATGTGCTTGTTGCTAACGTATGGATGGCATGTCTGCTTTTTGCGGCAGCCCGAGCTAAGCGGATAGATAACTGGCTCGGCGCTGATGCCACTGCGATCGAAGAGGTCAAGAAAAAGGTCGAAGAATATCGAGCCCGGGTCGCCAAGATACCCACCTTATCAGACACGATGGTCGTCCTTGCCGTAGGCTTTGGACTAACTGGGCTGGCACATCTCGGCGCTGACTTTATCACTCCCCGTATCCAGCAAAGTGCTCCCTATCTCGAGCAGTTAAGTCTGACAAGCAAGTTTTTCTGGATCGTCGTTATCGCGACAACAGGGGGGCTCATTCTTTCAGCTTCGGAGAGAGTCAGAAGACTCGAAGGCGTCGGTGCGTCAAGGCTGGGTTCGGTCTTTCTGTATGTCTTGATAGCCACTATCGGAATGAGGATGAACATTCTTTCGGTATTCGACCAACCGGGACTGTTTCTGGTTGGAATTATCTGGATGATTGTGCACGTCGCGATCATGCTCGCCCTCGCGTACCTGATCAAAGCGCCAACCTTCTTTGTTGCTGTAGGCAGTCAGGCCAATGTCGGCGGTGCCGCCTCGGCGCCAATCGTGGCCTCAGCGTTCCATCCAGCTCTTGCCCCTGTCGGTGTGCTCCTCGCCGTTCTTGGTTACGCTCTGGGAACCTATGGCGCCTGGCTCAGCGGTCAACTGATGCGACTGCTGGCGCCAGAATAATCCAAATAAATATGCCACTACCTGTAGCCCATAGCCTGGTAGGCGCGCTTAGCGTGGCCTTTATCTATCCGACTGAGCGATCCAAGGAATGGTTTCTGGCGTTGTTCATCGGTGCGTTTATAACAAACTGTCCGGATCTGGATTTTATTCTTTACTGGGCTACAGGCACGAAGGGATGGCACCGAGGATTCACTCACTCGATCACTTTTTCCCTGCTGTTGAGTTTGCTGGCCCTGATCGCCCTCGGCCGAAAACATCTGCGAAGAGTGGTCGCCTTTGGGTTAGCTTATATGTCACACGGCGTGTTGGATTTCGCGACCACGCTGAGGGGCGGCGGCGTGCAACTTTTGTGGCCTTTTTCTGATCGACGCCTTGCCCTGAGGCTTGCGGGGCTTTCGGAGATTCCCCTGGAACTGTCACCAGTGCAAATACTCTTTGCAGTCTTCATAGAGATTCTGATCTTCTTTCCGCTGTTGATTGCGGCTATCCTAATCAAACAACGGAAGTACCTGAGCCACTTTCTTGCTAATCGTCAGTCCAAAAACTGACGAAGCGATCGTTTGAATATTCACGCCAGAGTTCTCATACTAAGTTAAGATTGAATTTCTCACGAGCCTCCTTCCTTGCACACTCGCTAAATCCAGCCCTACCTCACGTCCAATAAGTTCGATCAAGAGAACGATAACCTACCGCTTCAGCGACATGCGTTGAAAGGATATCTTTGCTTCCTGCTAAGTCCGCTATCGTACGGCTGACTTTCAGAATCCGATCAATAAGCCCGCGCCGACAGTCCCAAACGCATCATCGCCCGCTCGAGCATCTTTTCACTTTCCGAGTCGATGCGGCAGTAACGACGAATCAGCCGCGGCGTCATCGCTGCATTCGCAAACAACTTTTCCGGCGCCAATCGCCGCCGTTGCAGGTCGCGCGCCCGCATCACTCGCTCACGAA
>DATKDA010000130.1:0-17440 GCA_035512935.1 Pyrinomonadaceae bacterium
GCAAAAGCCAAACAAGCCTGAATGTCTTCTCGAGTAAGGTCAGGAAAATCATCCAAGATTTCCTCTTCAGACATACCGGAGGCTAGATACTCCAAAACATCTTGAACAGTAATGCGCAGGCCCCGAATGCAAGGCTTACCGTTCGCTTGTAGTCTGCTTGATTTTTTTGTCCTGTGCCTTGTATTGCAACAATTTTGCCACCGTCCCAAACGGCTTTCGGCAACGAATCAATTAAACCTTCTAACTCCGATAGCTGAAATTCTTTTCTGACGTTTGCATATTTGGAAACAAATTCAAGTTTGTCGAGTCTAACAATAATGTCCGCATAAAGAAAAGCTGTTTTTGCATTGCGTTTTTCCCAAACTACAAAAGCCGCCGGCTTGCCGTTAATATATTTAACTTCTTCGACAAACTTGCCGCTCTCACTCCAATATTTACAAACGCCGTTCAGAGAATTATTTTCGTAGGGACGTTCTTCAGCTTTTTTACCGTTCAAATGCCAGCGCGTCCAAACTCCAGTTATAGTGTCGTTGCGGCGATAGCCTTCGACTTGCTTGCGTCCGTTCTCGGCGAAGTAATGTGTTTGTAAGCCATCGCCTTTGCCGTTCTGATAAATCATTTCTAAAACTTTTGTTCCGTTTGCCAAGTATTGAACATATTTGCCGTGTTTGATTTCTGTGCCGTTCGCATCACGGTAAAAACTGTATTGTTCGACGTTCCCGTATTGGTCTTTAACAGTTTTAGTTTCGACAGCCGTTTGTGCTTTAGCAACAGCCACAAGAAATAGAATTAAAATTGTTGTTAGCAAAATACGATTCATATTTCACGCGAAGAAGCCCAACTTTGTATATCTGGTTTCCTAATAAATCGGCGGCTGCGTTGTCCTTCCAAATAAAGCTGGTGCGTTATCAGCGCTAAATAATTTAGCTTCAAGTGGATGAGTGTCAATCTCTATGACGCTGGTTTTTATTAGGAGTCCTAAAACGGCGCTCGATTTTTCAGAGCGAGTCAACGGGGCTTTTGACACCCTTGCCTCCTGGTTCAAAACATCCGTAGATCATAGTTGTACTCACACCCTTGTGCCCCAACAACTCCCGGATTGTCCGTATGTCATATCTTTGGATCTCCAGTAACTACAGTCCAATATTTGCGGGCAATTTTGTGGGAGGACTTTGCCAACACCGTTGGTGTTAAGAATGCGGGGGAGTCGGATTCCCAGGGCGTTGCCCCTGGGCTGGAATTTCGCGAACACCTTCGGTGTTCCGCAATTTCTTCGACAACCCGATTGCTTAACCTGCCTTCACACGGATTCTTAGCCACTCTACGACAACTTTGAGGTCAGTCTGACAAATTCATAGAATCCGATTATGGCGCCGATCACAATACCGAGAACCAACATCCAGGGAGCAGTTCCCAGCCAGCGATCCAACAACCAGCCTATCCCGGTGAATGCTGCTACGCACGCGAAAAGTGTGAAGGCAGCAGCGTAGGCAAGGCCGCTTCTACGGTTAACTTCTTCGTCATTGTGTTGGCGAGCCATTCGTTCACCTGTCTGGAGACGGATCAGTTCAGCGCGCTTGTCATTAACAGCTCGTAGAGTCGTCAGTCCACTCCGGAGGAGTGAAATGTATATAGCTTTTGCCCCACCCCGATCTAAACCCGCGGTTCGGAGGGGCGGAACAGCTTGTAGAGTTTCTATCCAGTTTCGTTCCGCCCCTCCGAACCGCGTCGCCGTTTTGGGGGTTCTGGGCTATAAACATTCGCTCCTCCGGAGTGGAACCCCCAGAAGCTAAGCATGCTCGTTCTCACTCTCACGACGACGTTGAAAGTTCACGGGAAGCATCGATAACGATCCCGTGAGGTCACCATCGCTCCCGCATCAGATAGTTTTTGGGGAGTCCATAAAGCAAAGCCTTACGTGAGTGGCGCATTGAGTCGTGAATGAAGCAGACGTGCGTACACCAACAGGCCTTCCCGCCGTCAAGAGCAGCCAACTCCATCTGGCGTTCGTTGTCGGCCCATAATGCGCCAAAGTTGTAATCGTAATCCGCCAGCGTCGCGAATTTCTCACGCAATTCACAAGCCCGCACATCACCGTTGTAATCAATTACCGCAGTCGTCTCGCCCGCCGTACAAGGAAAGGGCCACGCCGTGCTTTGCTGGAAGTTCTCATGTTGAGTCCGATAGTGCGTGGTGATGGCCCCAACATAAGCAACAGTCTTAACAAATCTCTTGCTCGCATCATCAGCCGCAAACATACGCTCACTGTATCGTTTGGTGAGCCGCGAAGCGTACGCATACATCTCCGGCAAAATATCGGCAGGTACCTGTTTAATCTCATCTCCAACCAAAGTCTCTCCGCGCACAATGTTGAAATACTGACCGTCCAAACGGTAGTTGGACCACATAAACTCCCCGAGCTTCTCGATCTCAGTATAGTTCTCCGCGCAGACTACGGTGTTCACATTAAGCCGAAACCTCTCCTGGTACTTCTCTTTCAATGGATAAAGCGACTCAATACACTCAAGCGCCTTATCCCAATTACCGGGAACGCCCCTGATGCGGTCATGAGTCTCACCATAACCGTCGAGGGCAATATTAAGGTACAACTCCAACTTCGGATGGTGACTCAGGGAGTGGTCCACGATCCCATTGACGCGTGATTTGATCAGGGCATTAGTCGGAATAATGATCCGCTCGACACCATTGTTGGTGATAAAGGTGTCAATTATCTGAGAAACGTCTTGTCTTAGGGTGGGCTCGCCTCCCGACAACCAAAGGTCGGTGATGGGTGGCATCGTGCGCGAAACCTTCTCGATCTGCGCAAACGTCATGTCGCCGGTATGGTTCAACTCTTCATGATAGAAGCAGGTTTGGCACAAGGCGTTACAGCGTGAGGTGACAAACAGAATCACCGTACCGAAGCCCTTCTCACGCTTGGTAGAGCGTAGTAACTGCACGAGTTGGATGGCTTTATTCGGCACGCTTTACTCGCGGCAAGTTGTAGGGGCGGCCCTAAGTGGCCGCCTCGGTTACCTTTGGCTTTGTGGAGCCAGACGGGCGGCCACGGAGGGCCGCCCCTACGATCTAATCGCGCGAAATAATGACAGCTTCAGTAGGCGAATTCAATTCGTAGACGATTCCGCGCCAACTGATCCGCCTCGAAAACGCCGCTGCCAGAGCATTGTAGAGAAATAACAAAGAGGCAAATGGCCAAAGAAGCAGATGCGGAACCAGAGATCGTTTGAGATCCTCACGTTCAAGAACAAGTCGAACAGCTCGAAGACGAACCAGCGACTTTGCTGCTCCGAGGGCAAAGATAATAGCGAGCTGCGAAAGCGGGATTAAAAAGCTCTGACCTGAAACGGCGCGATAAAGCACCAACGCAATGCCGCCAAAGAAGACGAGCGTAAAGAGCAGGTTTCCAATTAATACAATCTTCCACAGGTGCGGCGCATACACTCGAGTGATCTTCAACTGCCTCGTGGTGAACTCGACCAACTCGCGAAAACTCAAGTCAGCTATCGAAGGTGTTAAGCATTCGGGCACGAACTGTATCGGGAGCTTCGCTCTCTGCAATACCCGAGTCAAAGTGAAATCATCGGAGACGGTGCCGTGCCAATGTTTCGTGACCTCTAACCGATCGAATGTTTCCCGGCGGATTGCGGTGGCGCCTCCCCAGCAGAAGTTTCTGTCCGCAGCCTCACCAAGCGCGGAGGCTATTGAAGCGTTCCATACTGCGCAAAGATGTGCGGCCACTCCTCCCTTTGCCGCCAGGAACCAGCGATAACCCGAGGCAGCGCCAACATCATCGTTTTGAAGCGGCGCGACGAGAGAACTCAGCCAGTCTGTGCCGGGTCGCGCATCCGTATCCGCAAACACGAAAACACTGCTTGTAAGATCAACTACTTCGACCGCCCTAGTCAGATTGTGTACCTTCTGGCCTCGGTCAATTGCCTTCCCAGCAATAACGATTCGAGATGAAACAGTTTCGGATAATGATACGTCCTTGAAGATGCTTATCGAAGGGTCTTCAGAACGGTCGGTCACAAAGATGATTTCGTACTTGGGATAGTCCTGCGAAAACAGAGCTGCCAGATTCCCTCGCAAGCCATGATCGAGACCGCGACAGGGAGCAATGAGCGAGACAAAAGGTGTGAAGGGTGGACAGGGATTGGCAAGCTCGCGCCTCACATACTCTGCGAAGCGGAAGCCTCCCCGGAGAGATAACGCACCCAACAGGATAGCCACGCCCGCGAAGAAATAGAAGACTGACATGTGATATTAGTGTGCTATTTCATTCCTGTAGTTTCAAGTGACTTAACTCTCCAAACAGTCGTCCACGAAACCACACGAACGAATCCCGAATTCTAGTGTGCTTTACAAAGCTTATCTGATCGCAAGGAAGGTCAGCGAGCCAATCATGCGTTGCGCAAGATCGATAAACGGCTGCGGATAGATGCCGACAATAATGATGCCGGCGAGGGAAACTACCAACGCTGTCTGCAAAGCTGGTGATAGTGCCAAAGGCTCGTCATCGGCGATCCGATCGCCTAAATACATCACTTTGATGAACCGCACATAGTAATAGAAGGAGACTACTGTATTTAGGATCCCCCAGAGCGCCAGCCAGTAGTACCAATTCTTCCCATCAGTGGCGCCACGTTGCAGCAGACCTCCAAAGAGGAAGTACTTGCCAATGAACCCACCCGTCATTGGCAGCCCGCCCAGCGACAGCATAAACACCACCATCATTGCAGCCATACCCGGCGCCTTGGAGGCGAGCCCCGTCATATCCTCGACGTTGTCGCCAATGATGCCTCGCCGCCGCAGACTGATGATCACACCAAACGCACCCATGTTCATCAAGGTGTACACAAGCAGGTAGATCAACAATCCGGTGTAGCCGTAGGTATTCGCGGCAACAATGCCGAAAAGGAGGTAGCCCGCGTTTGAAATGGAAGAATACGCAAGCAGACGTTTCGAGTTCTCCTGCGTCACCGCCGCCCAGTTACCAACCATGATCGTGATCGCAGCAACCAGACCGAGTAGTGGCGCCCAGTCAACGCGCATGCTGGGAAGCGCTTCCAAAAAGATACGCGCAAGCAGAGCAAAGCTGGCGGCCTTCGAACCCGTCGAAAGAAATGCCGTCACCGAAGTCGGCGCGCCTTCATAAGCATCCGGGGCCCACATGTGAAAAGGAACGGCGGCGATCTTGAAAAACAGGCCGGCCGCCAGCGACAACATGGCCAAAAGTAAGAGGGGCCTCAAGGCGCCGACTCCAGAAGTGGCCCCATCATCACCTATCCTCGACACGATCTCACCGACCGCGCGACCAATCTCACCCAGATTGGTCGAGCCCGCGATGCCGTAAAGCAGCGACATACCGTAGAGCAGAATGCCCGATGAGAACGCCCCCAGGAGGAAGTACTTCATTGCCGCTTCGTTCGATCGTTTGACTCGTTTGGTAAAGGCAACTAGCACGTAGAACGTAAGCGCCATCAACTCGAGGCTAATGAAGAGCGCGATCAGGTCGTAACCGCAGGCAAGAAACATCATACCGACGGTGGCAAACAGAACCAGCGCGTAATATTCACCGTGCTGTTCCCCTTCGATGTCCAGATAGCGAGTCGAAATGCCAATCGCCAGGCCTGCTGCTATGAGGAAGATTCCTTTAAATAGGATAGCGAAGCCATCGATCCGGATCATTCCATAGAAGCCGTCGACCGCAATGCCCAAATTTGCCTGCCAGAGCAGCCATAGACTCACTGCACTCAGAGCAATTCCTGCCAGTGAGAAGTACGCGGTCCATTTGCTCTTCCGATAGGGCAGGAGCACTTCCATCACAAGCGCGATGCACGCCGTTGCAGTGAGAATCAACTCAGGCGCGATCAACTGGAGATCAGCCAGTCTGAAAAGTTCAGTCGTGTTAGCTTGCAGGATCATTTGGCTGCGCGCTCAGGCTCTCTTGGGATGTTCGGCATTCCCGGAATTGGATAGTCAGGTCTCACATGTTTCACGATGGCATTGACCGGTCTTTGAAAGAATTCGAGAAAGGGTTTTGGATATACTCCAATCCAAAGCGAGGCAATCACCAGCGGAACCATGTAGGCCCACTCACGAATATTCAGATCGATCAGCTTCTCATTCTTTGGATTATCGATCTTGCCGAAGAACATTCGTTGGTAAAGCCAGAGCATATAACCCGCATTCAGAATTATGCCCAGCGCCCCCCATGCAGCCCAGTAGGGATTAGCTTCAAACGCGCCTCGAAGCGCTAAGAATTCAGATATAAAAACACACAGCAGCGGCAGTCCGATTGCTGTCATGGCCATAAACAGAAAGACCGTTGCATATCCCGGCATGATGTGTGAGAGACCGCCAAACTCGGCAATGTTGCGGGTATGACGCCGCTCATAAATGATTCCGACTAAAAGGAACAAGGCTGCTGAATAGATCCCGTGGTTGACCATGTGGAGCACGGCGCCGAGGATGCCGTTCGGATTCAGCGAGAAGAGTCCGAGCATGACGATCCCCATCGAGGAGACGGACGAGTAAGCTACAAGCTTCTTTACATCGCCATTCTTCTTCACCACAAAATACATTGCCGCCAATGCACCATAGATGATTCCGACAATTGCCAGAAAGATCATGACGCTACGCACGCCAAAGGACCCAAAGTAGGCCTGGTCGGCAGATGCGGACGGAAACATCGGCAGGTTGAATCGATAGAATCCGTAAGTCCCAAGCTTGAGCAGGACGCCTGCAAGGATCACTGAACCCGCAGTCGGCGCCTCAACGTGAGCATCCGGCAACCACGTGTGAAATGGGAACATTGGAACCTTGATCGCAAAGCCAAGAGCGAAAGCGAAGAACAGAAGCACTTCAAGAGTCGAAACAATCTGACCCACCGGGGTCAGCACCGAACCAAGCGCTTGCAGGTAGACCAAATTGAATGTGCCGGTTCCGTTCGCCGCCGCCTGCTGAACACTGTTATTGACAACGGCTAAAGCGTCCGGATTCCCCGCCAGCATTTGAATGGTAGCCGCTGAGATCTGGGACGTCAGGGCAGTGTCCTGGGTCAGGAAGTAGATCTTCAAAACACCCAGAAGCATCACCACCGATCCCACCAGGGTGTAGAGGAAGAACTTGATCGCAGCATAAAGCCTGTTTTCACCACCCCAAATACCGATGAGGAAGTACATTGGAACAAGCGAAACTTCGAAGAACAGGTAGAACAGGAAGAGATCCATCGACGCAAAGACGCCGACGACCGCCGTCTGCAAAAGAAGCAGGAGAACGTAATATTCCTTCTCTCTTTTCTCGATGTATTTCCAGGAAGAGAGGGCTGCGATAAACCCTAGCAGAGTGGTGAGTACAATTAGGAGAACTGCGACGCCATCAACTCCCATCTGATAGCGGGCCCCAATCACCGGAATCCACGGGTAGTCCTCGAGGAATTGCATGCCTCCGAGGCTGCGGTCATAGCCAATCAGGAACAATGAAACGACGAAAGCCAGGCCAAACCACGCAGTGGCGAACTTCTTGATCAGATCGCTCTGGTCCTTCTTGAACAGGAATAGAATGATGATCGCGCCCAGCGTGGGCAACCAGGTGGTGACGGAAAGGAGAAATCGCATCTAGATTATTCCTCTTTAGGATCAGACCCACTTAACTCAAGAATTCTCACATCCTCAAGATCGACCGCGCGCGCCGAGGCGCGTTTTGAAGCAATCAAATCCTCACGAGAGACTACATAAAACGGCTGCCCCTTGTATTTCATCGTAACTCTTCTTTGCCAAGCACTGGCGAAAACCAGACCAGGAATCGAGGTCTGAACATCAAGGCGAATTCTGTCCTTAAAGATAGTTATCTCGGTTGCAATGATTTGCTCTGCGGTTGTCATTGACGCGGTCCCAAGATTGGCATCATCGAGCGCCACAATTAGGGCCTGCGCATTTTCAAGGCTGGGCTCGATGAGAATATCCAAGTCAAAAGTTGCTCTGGGCACTCCGTATAAGACGGCAGCTATGCCGCCAATAACTAAGTACTTAACTTCGTTCTTTTGAAAGGACGCGAACACGTTCTGAAGCTGGTCGAGCATCCTTTTTCTCCAAAATCTCTGGGTTGTTCTCCAGTATCAGATTTGTAATCTGGCAGAACACGTCCATTCGCTCCTCCAATGAGAGTGATTGAAACCATCTGGCTTTGGCTTCGATCGTCTCTTCGGTGTTAAAGTCATGTGAGATGGATCCAACCACTTTCAGCTCCTCAATACACAGCGGCGAAAAAGTTCCTGACTGCGGCGAGAATGTCACTGCCAAAAAACAGCGCGACCGCAGCTACCAGGCCCAGGACCATGACCAGCGCATAGTTCTGCGTGAACCCGGTTTGCGCAGCCCGAAACAGCGGCGACATTAACCGGACGATGAACGCGGCAACGACATTTACCAACCCATCTATAAAGTGAATGTCGATGCCGCCTGTGATGCGACTGGATAGCCTTGTAAACCAGGCGGAACCATTTACCGCGCCATCCACAACTTTTGAATCGAAGGCAAACACCCCACGCGCTCCATCCATGACCCGGCGGGTGATGGCCCATCCGTAAAACTCGTCGACCCAGTACTTGTTATAGCTTGCGACATAAAGTGGCCGCAGACGATTGGCCCAAATGTCAGGCAAGCGCGGATCTTTGATGTAGAAGAGGAGGCCAAGCCCGATTCCGATACCGGCAACTAGCAGCGAGATAACGATGAATAGCCATTCCGTCAAAAGATGACTACCAACAGCGCCTTCTACTGCGTGAGCCAGATTGAAAGTCTCAGCATGAGTGGCAGCCTCACCGTGGCCCGCAACTTCGACTGGCGCGGCTAGACCATGCGGGTCGGCCGCTTTTCCTTTGCCGAACCCACCCGTCGCTGGATTCCAGATGATCGGTTCCATGAAGTTCACAATATTCAAGCGACCGCCCGGATGTTCGCTGCCGGTTATGGGTTTGAAAGCCGCGCCGATGCCGACGAATCCACCAACGACCGCCAGTACTGCAAGTACGACAAGAGGAACCCACATCGATGGTGGCGACTCATGCGGTGTGTGAGCGCCATGATGATGTTCTCCGGTTCCACCCGTGCCAACGTGGGCGTCCACGTCTTCATGAATTGGACCAACCTGCTCGCCGGGCTCGTGACGAGGACGACTGCCAACCGATTCGGTCCGTGCATCATGCGCCTTCAAGCCAGTATCGAAGGCGTGCGCGTGCGCTTCATCTGCTTCACCGCCAGCGGGATGCGCACGAAACCGCTCCTTACCCCAGAAGGTCATGGCGACCAAACGCGTCATATAGAATGCCGTGCAAGTTGCCGCAATCGTCCCTACCAGCCACACAAGCCAACCAAGAGGAATCTGGTCAGTCGAAGCGGCGCTCCAGAGGATCTCATCCTTGGACCAGAAACCACTGAAGGGAATGATGCCGCAGATCGCCAGCCAGCCCGCCAGGAAAGTCATGTAGGTGTAAGGCATATACTTCTTCAAACCACCCATGCGCCGCATATCCTGCTCGTGATGCATGCCATGAATCACACTGCCGGCGCCAAGGAACATGAGGGCTTTAAAGAAAGCGTGCGTCATCACATGAAAGATGCCGATGATGAACGCGCCCACGCCACAGGCCATAAACATAAAACCGAGTTGCGAGACGGTCGAGTAGGCCAACACCTTCTTAATATCGTTTTGAGTGATGCCAATGGTGGCGGCAAACAACGCGGTGGCGGCGCCGACCAGGGCCACAACCAGCATCATGGTCTTCGAATGCTGAAAGATGACGTTGGTGCGGGTAACCATGTAAAGACCCGCAGTGACCATAGTGGCTGCGTGGATCAGAGCCGATACTGGAGTTGGACCAGCCATGGCATCCGGCAGCCAGACATGCAACGGCAACTGGGCGGACTTGCCGCATGCGCCAACGAAAAGGCCAAGCGCAATCCACGACATAACTCCCCATTGCCACAATCCCTCAACCGGAAAGGCACTGGCTTCCGAAAACACGTCAATGTATTGGGCAGTGCCGAAGGTCGCAATCACGGCAAAGATGGCAAGCACAAACCCGAAATCACCTATGCGATTCGTGATAAAAGCCTTCCTTGAGGCGTCGGCGGCTTCCTTGCGATCGAAGTAGTAGCCGATGAGCAGATACGAGCAGAGACCAACTCCCTCCCAACCTACGAACATCATCAAAAAGTTCGAGCCCATAACCAGGACAAGCATCGAAAACATAAAGAGGCCCATGTAGGCGAAGAAGCGATAAAAACCCGGGTCGCCATGCATATAACCGGTTGCGAAGACAAAAATACAGAGTCCGACACCGGTGACAATCAACATGAAGACTGAGGAGAGCGCGTCGAGTTGATAGCTCCACTCGACATTAAGGAGAGAGCCGCGAGGTTGGACCGTGCTTTCGGTTGCGCCCGCGACGGGTGCTTCTGGCTGGTGAGTTGCTTCTGCGCCGGTGCGTTCCTCTGAGCCGAGAGTAATGTTGACGGCGCCCCCGGGAATCCAATCGAATTTGAAGGCGCCATCCTGACTGGTTACGTAGGGTTCGGGCCAAATTGCATTACTGCTGTAAGCGTAGGAATAGACAGCGCCTAAAGTAATTAGAAAGGCCAGGGCGACGGAACCGACAGCGATGCCCCCGATCAGTTTCTCGGAGAAGCGAAAACGCCGGCCGAATAGGCCGTTAATCGCGGCTCCAATGAGCGGAAGCAGGGGAACTAACCAGATTAAGCGATGCATAAATGTTGGTCAGTGTTGGTCCGTGGTCAGTAGTCCGTGGTCAGTGGTTGGTCTTTGGTGTTTGGTTTTTGGTCAGGCCTTTTGTTTCTTACAGAGCTCAAAGGTCAAAAACCGAGGTCAAAAACCAAAGGCCGAAGGCCGAAGACCAAAGAGCAAAGGCCAAAGGCATCAGACTGACCCCGGACAATGGACCACGGACCACTGACAACCATTTACCATTTCAATAGGTCGATTTCGTCGATCCAGATCGTCTCTTTATTCCGGTAAAGCGCAATGACGATTCCCAAACCAATGGCCGCCTCGGCTGCGGCAACGACAATCACAAACACGGCGAAGATCTGTCCCGCAACCGCATTCATGCTTCCCGTCTCAGTTAGATAGCGCGAGAAAGCGATGAAGTTCAGGTTGGCGGCGTTTAGAATCAATTCGATTGACATGAAAATGACGATGATGTTGCGCCGCGTTAATACGCCGGCGACACCGATCGTGAACAGTAGCGCGCCAATCACCAGGAACTTCGAAAGATCCGGCTCGCGCGCGTTCTGGAGCATGACGCCAACGCGACCTTCAGCGGCTTCCTGAAACAGCAGTATCAGAGCGGGAGCAAAGTTAAACATGGTCCATTAACACTTACTCGGGAATATCTCTTTCCAGCGTCTCAGGCGCAACATCATCAACGGCGGCTTCCTGTTTGAGAGTGCGCGCCAGCATGACCGAACCAATGATCGCAACTAACAACAAGACACTGGCAATCTCGAACGGCAGCGAGGCATAGCGATACAAACTCGAACCCACCGCCTCTGTGTCTTTGGTGATGCGTGTTACCCCGGTTGCAGCCGTTGGAAGTGCTTGCTCGGCTGCCTGGCGGCGCTCTTCACCCAGTGCTAATAGGTTCTCGTCTCGAGTTCGGAGACCGCCATAGCCAATGTTGATTGCGTAAAGGAGTCCTCCCACCAGCAGGAAGCAAAAGACAACCGCGACTGTGACCTGGCGTGGCTTGTTGAAGACCTCTTCCCTGCCGCGCTCCTCTGCCCCGACGTTTACAAGCATGATGACAAAGAGAAACAGGACCATCACGCCTCCGACGTACACAAGTATCTGCACGCCGGCGATAAACTCGGCACGTAAGAGGACGAACAATGCAGCGACGGAAAGGAGGGAGGAGATCAGGAAAAGGGCGCAGTGGACGGCGTTGCGCGCCATTACGGTCAAAAGCCCCGCAAAAATGGCGGCGATGGCGAAGATCCAAAAGAAGACTGCTTCCCAACCAGAGAGAGTCATTTAAGATTTGCGATTTGCGATTTTCAATTTGCGATTTCTGTTTAGACGACGTTGTTCTCGAAAAACCGAGATTCACGAATCATTTCTGATTTGCGATTTGCGATTTCTGTTTAGACGACGTTGTTCCTGAAAAGCCGAGTCGCAATCGCAAATCGCCAATCCCAAATCGTCAATCCTCAATCGCAATCGTCAATCGCAAATCGCCAATTAACTGGTGTACTTAACCGTCTCGCGTCCCTGCTCCAGCATCTTCCGGTTCCAGACAAATCCTGCTCGCGAGTAGGTCGCAAGCTCAAAATCCTGGGTCAGTTCCAGGCACGATGTAGGACACGCCTCCTGACACAACGCACAGAACATGCAGCGCGAGGTGTCAAAGATGAACTCGTCAAGGACCTTCTTCTTGCGCGGTTTTCCGGCAACAACAATCTCGACATCCATCGCCAACACGTCGATGCAGTCTTCCGGACAGGCTATCGCGCAGAGGTTGCAGGCAATACATAACGTGTCGTGCGTTTCCGGATCCATATTGAGCCGCGGGGCGCCGTGAAAACGAGGAGCAACGTCCGGCCGCACTTTTGGATATTGTTCTGTGTAGATCCCTTTGCCGGCCACGGCATCTTTATCAAACAGAGCGCCGAGGTTGTACTTCAACGTCAAAGCCATGCCCTTCAAGAGATCCATCATGAAGAAGCGCTTCAGCTTCTGTTTGAAACCTGGTTTTGGAACCTTAACTAGTGGCATAAGAAATTTTCGATTGCCGATTGGCGATTTGCGATTGTCGATTGTCCGCCAATGTCGATTGACTATTGTCGATTTGCGATTTGCTGTTATACGTCCCCCACTTGTCGCTGTGTCAAATGGCCAATCGCAAAAATCAAAAGTCAAAAATCGTCAATCGTCAATCGCCAAACGTCAATCGCCATCGCCAATCCCGTCATCCTTCGCTGGTTACCGGCACTGCCGGCTTCCCTTTCGGCACATTCACCAATCTGATATCACGGCGCTGGCTCTTCAGGTTAAAGTCGCGCGACCGCCAGTTGATCTTTGCCAACACACCCCCGGCAATCAGTATTCCGAGCAATCCACTGACAATCATAAAGCCTTTACCTGCGGGCGTTAAATTCAGGCTCGGCGTAATCGAATCGATCAATCGATAACCGCCCCAGCCGTTCAGCGCCTGAAGTAAAAAGACCGCCAGCGCTGTCCAAACGATGTTGATCAGCGATGCTGGAATCAGCCATCTCCACCCGACCGACATCAACTGGTCATAACGAAAACGCGGCAATGTCCAGCGCAACCAGAAGTACAGGTAGAGTACCAGCAGTAACTTCGCAATAAAGATCAGCAGACTAACTATAACATACAGATTGTGATAGCCATTCGCGGCCGTCAATTGGTACACGAACGGAAAGTACCAGCCTCCCAAAAAGACCGTCACCGTTATTGCCGAAACAACCACCATCGCTGCGTACTCCGCCATGAAGAAGAGGGACCATCGGAATCCCGAGTACTCGGTATGAAACCCGGCAACCAATTCCGATTCCGCCTCAGGCAAGTCGAACGGAGCCCGATTGTTTTCAGCAATGCCGCCCACAAGAAATATCAGGAAGCCCATCGGCTGGTACAAGAGAAACCAGATCGAATCTGCCGCCTGGGCCGTCACGATGCCCGAAAGTGAAAGCGTACGCGGAAACATCAGGGCGCCAATAAGCGACAGGCCAAGCGCGACTTCATAAGAGACCATCTGGGCGCTTGAACGCAAGGCGCCTAACAATGAGTATTTCGAGTTTGATGACCAGCCGGCGAGGATCATGGCCAGCACTCCCACGCTTGAGACCGCCAGCACGAAAAGGATTCCGATGTTGATGTCGGTGATCACTCCCCAGTCCGGAGCAAACGGAATCACCGCCATCACGATGAAGGCAGCGGCAACCGCAATGTAAGGAGCAAAGTAAAAGATCCAGCGATCGGCCTTCTCAGGAATGAAATCCTCTTTGGTAAGGAGCTTGATGCCGTCAGCAATCGGTTGCAGCAGTCCCCATGGTCCGACGCGCATCGGGCCCAACCGTGCCTGCATAAAAGCCGATATCTTGCGCTCGAGATATGTGGCATAGGCCACCCAGCCGGCGACAATCGTGACAACAAGGCCAATCTGAATAAATGGCCAGATGACGTAATTAAGAGTCTCCGCGCTGAAGTAGTTCAGCAACAGTTCATCGATGAAACTTATTGGAGCTAAGAGAAGCGCGAGTGTTCGCATTGTTCAAGCGTCTTCAGCGGTCAATTTCACCCAGGACGATATCCAGAGTCCCGATTATTGCAACAACATCGGCTACGAGATGTCCAATGCACATCTGCCTTAGCGCTTGCAGATTTATGAATGAGGGCGGTCGCACCCGAACACGCCAGGGTTGTGCGGTGCCGTCAGACACAAGGTAGCAACCAATCTCCCCTTTTGGGCCTTCGATCGAATGATAGTAATCACCGACCGGCAGCTTAATGATCTTTGGCAGCTTGGCGTTCACTGGTCCATCAGGCAACTTGTCCAGGGCCTGATCGATGATGCGCCGTGATTGTCTCATCTCCTCGAGCCTGACCAGGTAACGGTCGTAAGTGTCACCGTTCTCGCCAACCGGAACGTCAAAATCTACGTCAGCGTAGGCTGCATACGGACGCGATTTGCGGATATCCCAGGCCACACCGGAACCGCGCAAGGCAGGTCCCGATAGACCGATGGCCACGGCTTCCTCCGCGGAAATGACCCCAATGCCGACGGTCCGGCTCAACCAGATGCGATTCTCTGAAAGAACGGTTTCGTATTCGTCGAGCCTCTTCGGGAAATTGTTGCTGAACTGACTAACGTCAGCTTCGAATTCATCATAGGCATCGTTGGGCATCCCACCGATGCGCCATGCATGACACGTCAGTCGCGCTCCGAACTGGCGCTCGAAGATCTTCAGGATCTCCTCACGTTCACGCAGTGCCCACAGGAGTACGGTAATCGCGCCTATATCGAGTGCATGTGTGGCAAGCCAGAGCAGGTGCGAAGCCATGCGATTCAATTCCGTGAGAATGGTGCGAATGTAATGCGCCCGCGGCGGGACCTCGAGACCCATCATATGCTCGACTGTTTCGACCCATACCAACCCATTCGAAACTGCGGCAATGTAATCGAGCCGGTCCCAGTAAGGAGCAATCATCGTGTACATGCGATTCTCGGCAATTTTCTCCATACCACGATGGAGAAAACCAACGTCGCAGTCGAGGTCAATCACCGTCTCGCCATCAAGTTTCAAAATGACGCGGAGCACTCCATGCGTCGAGGGGTGCTGCGGGCCCATGTTGAGCACCATCTCGGGGCTATCGAGCAGCGTCTGGTCAGTTGTTGCGATCTCTACTTGATGCATATCACGCTGTTGCGGGCTGGCTGGGCAGGTAGCAGCCGGTCACACTCCAAGGTTCTATAATCAATCCAATCTCTTTTGCTGTGCCACCATCACGCAGATTCAGTAGCTTGCTAATGATTGCCTGAGCAGCGCTCGCTTTATTCCAAACGTTTCGCGGCGCCTGAGTCTCGGTCAGGAGAAAGCCGGCCGCTTTCGCCGCATCCGGCGAATCAAACACTTTGGCTTCATAGTGGGCAGCAATCTCTTTAGGGGTCATTGTTGGTTGGTCAGTTGTCAGCTGATGGCTTTAGGTCTTTGGTCTTTGGTCTTTGGTCTTTGGACTTACGTCTTAGGACTTTGGGACTGGCCGCTAGCTGTCCCACTGACAAAGGCCAAAGACCATCAGCTGACAACTGACCACGGACAACTGACCACGGACCATCACTGACCACTGACCACGGACGACCATCACTTATCCTTTGGCATCACTTCTTTGCCACCTTGAAAGATCTCGCGCATCATCCGCTCCTGTGGCACCGAAAGTATTTCCAATCCATACGTGCGGCGCTGCTCCAACTGCTCGCGCTGCACGTCCGTCATCTCCGGTAGATGTTTCTCTGTCCAGGCGTTTTCGACGAACTCGAGCGAATAATCTTTCCGCAAAGGGTGCCCTTCCCAATCCGGTGGCAGAAGGATCCGGCGCAAATCCGGATGGTTCTTAAAGATCACGCCAAAAAGATCGTAGACCTCCCGCTCGAGCCAGTTCGCAGCCGGCCAAACGCTCGTCACACTTTCAACCCCATCGACATCGCTGGTGGCAACCTGCAAACGCACCCGCTCGTTTGCGGGTATCGAATAAAGGTTATAAACAACGTCGAACGGCGCTTCCTTCTGATCAGGAAAGTGAATGCAGGTTAGGTCGGAAAGGTAGTTGAACGGGGTCTCAGTATCGTTCTTTAGAAACTCGCACACCTGCACAATGCTCTCGCGCTCGACGCGCACGGAAAGTTGTCCGAGAAATTCAGCGGCCTCGGCGATACCATTGCCAAATTGCTCCTTGAGTCTCCTAACAAGCGGATGATTCGAGGCATCGGTAGGCTTTGGACCCTCGTCCTTCTTTTTTACGGGAGCTTTCGGCGGACCGGGGGCAGCACCAGGAGGAGCAGGCTTTTCGGCTAAGGATTCCTTAATGGCAGTAACGCGGCCCTTCGCCTGCTCGACCATCGCTGCTTTTTCTTCATCAGCGCTCGCAAGGGCTCCGGCGGGAGGAATTGCCGAAGCAGGCGGTGTTTCAGGCGCGTCCTCTTTAGACGCGTCGACCACAGCAGGTTTGGTGTCTTCTGGCTCCTTGTGTTCTGCCATACGCTCGCTTGTAACTACACGCTGACTTGAAAGTGCGATCCGGTTCAGCCGGGTCGCGCAAAAATCGCGCTAAGTGTTCATGCTATTACAGAAGGACGGCGAAACTGGATTTAAACATGCGAACTATTTGCTGTCAACCGAGTTTGTTTTCACGATCCGCAGTGGTATGGGGAGACATCGTTGTGGGCAAATTAAGAGTCTGGATACGGAGCACTTTATTACCCTTTCGTGTGATTTTCCTGGGGTATCACTGCGTAAAGCCAAAGACAATCCACGAAATCACACGAGCTAGACACGAATGTTTCCAGGAAGTGTCGACTGCAAGCGCTGTCTCTCGGTTTTAAATGTCACTTCGGTATGAGTTCGTGGCTGCCCTCCTTCGGTTCGGCGCGTAGCTTGACGGAAGGAACCCACAAACATATGATTGCTTGTTTTGATTAAGCAGTGTAGAAGTAACGATTTATCAGTAAGGATACCCAATGAAACCAGGAATTCATCCGGCTTATAACGAAATTACCGTCACCTGCGCGTGCGGCGAATCCTTCAAGACTCGTTCAACCCGCAAAGATGAACTGCACGTCGAGATCTGCTCGGCCTGCCACCCATTCTTTACCGGGAAA
>DATKDA010000131.1:0-6560 GCA_035512935.1 Pyrinomonadaceae bacterium
AACGGCTGAATCGAACCATGAAATTGCGGGCTATGAAGTCACTTCGAGCATCGAAATCGGCGTGCGGGGACTTTCAGTAAACGGAAGCGACAACAAGTATCGAAGCGATCTAAATTACCGGCCGGGTGTTCGCGCTTTCGACTCGAGCTTTCTATTGCGATCGAAAGATGGAAATAATGGTCCCTTTGATGAGTTTCTTGTAAATACATCAGGTTGGGGTGGCGATCCGAACGGGTACGCACGTATCAACGTCGCCAAGGCGGGACTCTATCGTTTTAATGCCAATGTTCGCCGCGTGAAGTATTTTAACAATCTTACCAATCTCGCATTAGGTCAACACACGCAGGATTCGAGGCATCAGTTTAGCGATTTCGACCTGGTGCTGCTGCCGGACAACGAGAGGGTAAGGTTTAACTTTGGAGTCTCGCGTGATACTCGTCGTGGCCCCGGCTTTACCACGGTTCGTTTCCAGGGCGATGAATATAGGGTTAACACAGACTTCGAGACACGAGCCAACGACTTTCGGGTGGGCGTTGACGCAACAGTCCTGGGATTTAATCTCTCGTTTTTGCAGGGAGCACGTTACTTCCTCGACAACACAAGCATCTTCGAAACCAGGACTAATCAAGGCAACAACACGACAAATACTTCTCGCATCGATACTCAATTTAGAGAGCTGCCGACGCGCGGTACCCATTTCTACAGCAGGCTAAGCGTCCATCGGCTGATCGCCAAGAGACTTGATTTCACAGGTCGCTTCATCTACCTCAGCGGCTCCACTCGGTTCTCTTTATTAGAGCGGGTCACAGGACGCGCCAGTGCCGCGCCCGGTAACCTGGTTACCCCCCAAACAGTTGTTGCGACCGGTGAAGTAAGACGTCCCTCCGGCATCGGTGATATCGGCATCACGTTCCTCGCCACGGACAAACTGCGAATCTCAAATACGTTTCGCTTTGATAACTTCCGGATCAATGGCGATGACTCAATCCGTGACGTTGTTACGCTCACTTCGCTTGCCGGAGTACGACTGTCTACGACCACAACGAACACTTTCTTCCAACGCACCACGAACTATCGGCGGTTCATGAATTTGATTGAGGCTGATTACCAGTTCAATCAACGCCTGGCGGTCCATGCCGGGTACCGCTTCACCGCTCGGCACATCGAGTTGTTCCAACTCAATATGACCCCGGCGGTCTCCCGGAGGGACGAGCCCCCCTTTGATAATCGCACGCATGCAGCCATCTTTGGCCTGAGAGCGCAGCCAGTGAAGGCCTGGACACTCTACTTCGATGGCGAGCACGGCAAGGCGGATAACGTCTTTATTCGACTAGGCAATAACGACTACACAAATTTCCGCATCCGCAACCGGATCAGGGCAACTGGAAAGTTGGCGCTGAACCTCTCGCTGGTTACCAAAGATAACTTGAATGCATCGAGTGTGATTTCAGACCCGGCAGTCGTTCCCGCCGGGACAGCCCCAGATGCGCTCGACGTATCAATTAAGACGCGCCACTTTAGTTCCTCGGTTGACTGGTCTCCCAGTGCGAACGTCTCTGTAAGTGGTGGCTATACGAGATTGCAGTTGACCAGCGTCGCCGGAATTTTGCTCCCCATTTCCGGTCAGAGGCGGGTGGGGGAAAGTCAGTATTTCCTTCGGGATAACTTCTTTTTCTTTAACGCGTTTGTGCAGCCAATCCCACGGCTCACATTCTATGCCGGTTATCGAATCAATAAGGACGATGGTCAAGGCGGTCGCGTGGCTCCCTCCAACACGGTACTGATTGATTCGTATCCGATGACTTTTCAGTCGCCAGAAGCCCGGGTTACTTTCCGACTGAACCGGATGGTGGACTGGAACATTGGTTACCAATATTACAATTTTAGAGATCGATTCTTTCCGGTGCAGAGTTATAACGCGCACCTGCCCTACACCTCTTTGCGGATCTATTTTGGTCGTCGCGAATAGCAGCTCCCAAGAGTATGGGAGCAAATGTGCTGTCCAGCTTGCGTTGGTTCACGAGAAGGGACCGGCCGGAGCGCGAGAGTTCGCAGTAGAGTCAGGCTTAGACAAGCCTTTTCTTGATCAAGAGTGTTCATCTTGAAGCCCTCGAGGTGCACCCCCGACTGTATCACGAGAGAAGGAGCTAAAAAGCGAATGGCGAAAGAGAGCAGCCGCCCTCGACCTGAGGATCCGAACAGGCGTCGCTTTCTCGACTACCTGCTAGGGACGACCGTTGTAGCTACTTTAGGCGCGATCCTCTATCCGATCTTCAGGTTCATGTCTCCGCCTCAGATCGTCGAGGCGATGCAGAATTCGGCCACAGCCGGGACATTGAAAGATTTGCCGCCAAATTCAGGCAAGATATTCAAATTTGGAAATCAGCCGGGTCTGATTATCCGCACGCCCTCGGGCGAGTTAAAGGCCTTTTCCGCTACCTGCACCCACCTTGACTGCATAGTCCAATATCGTTCCGATACAAAGCAGATCTGGTGTGCTTGCCACAACGGTCAGTACAACCTCAACGGTGACAATATCGGCGGTCCACCGCCGCGCCCTCTGGAGGCTTACATAGTCAACACGCGCGGTGATGAAATCATTGTGACACGATCGTAGGCCAATGAACATTGCAGCTTTGAAACTGTGGGTCAATGAGCGTCTGGGCGTGGACGCGCTGGGCGATGTTGTCCAAAAGAAGGAGGTCCCTCTACACCGCCACACCATCTGGTACTACTTTGGTGGAATGACACTCTTTCTTTTCTCGGTGCAGGTTGTTACAGGAATACTTTTGCTGTTGTATTACCGGCCCAGTGCCGAAAGCGCATTTGAAAGTGTGCAATTCATCATAACCGAGGTGAAATTCGGTTGGTTAATCCGCTCGATTCATAGTTGGTCCTCCAACCTGATGATCTTAACGCTGTTCATCCACATGTTCAGCGTCTACTTCATGCGCGCTTATCGACCGCCACGTGAGATGACCTGGATCACCGGAATCCTTCTCTTGCTGATCGCCATTTCTTTTGGCTTCAGCGGGTATTTGTTGCCCTGGAACACCATCTCTTTCTTTGCCACAAAAGTTGGGACCGACATTGCCGGGGCGATCCCTGTAATAGGACATCCCCTGTTGCGCTTTCTGCGGGGCGGGGACGAGGTGACCGGAGCAACACTGACTCGATTTTTCGGCTTTCATGTGGCTGTCTTGCCGGCCGCTGCCACGGTCTTAATAGCCGTCCACGTCTTCCTTGTACAGTTTCATGGCATGAGCGTGCCGGCACGCTATGAGAGCAGTCACAGAAAGATGAAGTTCTTCCCGAACTTCCTACTCCGCGATCTTATGGGGTGGATCATTGCAATTGGTGTCCTGGCGGCGCTGGCGGCGATCTATCCCTGGGAATTGGGCGAGAAGGCCGATCCTTTTGCGCCCGCGCCGGCCGGTATTAAGCCCGAATGGTACTTCCTCTTTATGTTTCAGACGCTTAAATACATTCCGGCAAAGGTGCTCTTCTTTGATGGTGAAGTCGTGGGCATCCTTGCCTTCATGGCAGGCGGACTGCTGTGGACCATAATTCCTTTCATCGATCGCGGAAAGCACCAACGAATGCGGATTGTCTTCAATATATTCGGGGTGGTCGTCATCCTCTTTATAGTAATCATGACTGTGGTCGGATTTGTAACGTAAGATCGGCAGAACCGCGATGAAACACTGCTCCCGCCTTATGCCGGCTCTGAGGAGTGGCTTATCGGCCACTCTCTTGCTGGTTTTCAGTGTTGTTTCTCTGTCGATCGTGTTTGGTGCGGTTGCCAAAGCACAAAGCCAGAGGAAAAACTCATGCGTGGAATGCCATTTGGGACTTGAAGGAAAGATCGGCGATCCGGCTCGGACAATAGATCATGATATTCACCTGTCACGAGCGATGACCTGCAACGATTGTCATGGTGGTGATCCTTCCCAGGATGACAAGAATGCAGCCAAGGATCCCCGGAAAGGTTATCTCGGCAAGCCTCGCACGATTGATATTCCGGCTTTCTGCGGCAAGTGTCACAACGATGCTGCCTTTATGAGGAAATTTAATCCCGCACTGCGAGTCGATCAGGAGCGCGAATACGAAACCAGCATGCACGGTCAGTTACTGAAGAGCGGCAATGTCCAGGTGGCAACGTGTATCAGTTGCCATGGGGTTCATGGAATTCGGGCTGTGTCCGATCCGTTGTCATCCGTTTACCCGTTGAATGTCGCCGAAACCTGCGCAACTTGTCATAGTAGTAATGATTATATGAAGCCGTTTAAGATTCCGACCGATCAGTACGCAACATACAAGACCAGCGTGCACGCCGAAGCATTGTATGAGAGACAGGATCTCTCTGCCCCGACCTGCAACGACTGTCATGGTAATCATGGAGCAGCGCCGCCAGGAATTGCCTCTGTCGCAAATGTTTGCGGACAGTGCCATGCCCGCCAAGGTGAGCTGTTTCAAGCTAGCCCACATAAAGTGGCATTCGATAACCTGGGTCTCGGGGAATGTATCCAGTGCCACAACAACCATGACATTGCCGCCCCGGGAGACGAGATGATCGGAACGGGGGAGAATTCCGTCTGCATTGGTTGCCATCAGGAAGGAGATAAAGGTTTCATTGCCGCAGCCTCAATCCGTGGCAAGATAGACACTCTACTAGCCTCAATTGACAAAGCCTCTGAGATTCTGAGGCGCGCCGAACACTCCGGAATGGAGGTGAGCCGGCCTAAGTTTGAACTCCGTGAAGCTGTCGACAGCGCCACACATGCACGAGTTCTGGTCCATACTTCTTTGCCCGAAGAGATTGAGAAAGTAACCGGGCCAGGAATGAACATTGCCGCAAAGGCCTACGAGCAGGGAGAAGCGGCGCTTGCGGAACTCAGCTTCAGACGAAAGGGCTTAGCAGTATCGCTGGTTTTTATCGTATTTCTCGTAGTGTTAGTCTATCTGAAGATCAGGGAGATCGAAGGCCGCCAAGCGGTTTGAACACGACTGATTTTTGGGGAGTAAAAAACAGCCAGTTCAGTCTAATGGCGCAATACTTTCGTAAAGTGGCTGGGCGGCGAGGGTTCGCATGGCCCCGGCTTCGTATCGTTTTCTTGTGGGTGCTGGCGATTCTGCTCTGGCCTCCCGCGGCCTCGATATCTGCTCTAGAGGCGCAAAGGCGGACGCAAACCCGGCGCCCTGCGGCGCGCTCGGCACAGTCACCCAAAGTCGATTATTCGAAATTCTCACACCGAAATGAGAAGCACGGACCTGATTGTAAGTCGTGTCATACTTTCCCCTCCAAGAACTGGAATGACGTCCGCACCGGGGATGAAGCCTTCCCTGACGTAACCGACTACCCTGAGCATGCGTCATGCTTGAACTGCCATCGTCAGCAGTTCTTTGCTCGCGAACGGCCGGCGCCTATTATATGCCGCAACTGTCACATCAATGTCAGTCCACGCAACACCGAACGATACCCGTTTCCGAGTCTCGACGAAGCATTTGCGAATTCCAAGAAGGCGCAGAATTTTGTCTCGCAGTTTCGGGTCGCCTTTCCCCATGAAATCCACGTGGACGTGGTAAGTCGCAATCGCCCGCATCTTCCGAGTGTCTGGTTTGTGCCCGCTTCGTTTGATAGAGGGCGTCAGGCTCAAGAAGCCACGAGCTGTCCGGTCTGTCACCAAACCCATCAGCCACAGGGCGATTCTAATGAAGAGTTCGTTACCGCACCGCCTCGCAATCTGGCCGAAGACGCATTCTGGTTAAGGAAGGGTACCTTCAAGACTACACCGCGTAATCATGCGGCTTGCTTCATTTGTCATTCCGAAGACTCGGGAATAGCACCGGCGCCGGCAGACTGTGGGACGTGTCACCGCCTTCGGCCGCTTGAACCGCAGATGAGATCAGATTTCGATACGAAGCTTGCTACGACCATGGGTATCACTGATCACATTACGTTGAACAAGTGGCGAAAGCGAAGTGCCGGCAGGTTCAGGCATGAATTTGAACTCCACTCCGACTTAAGTTGTGTGAGCTGTCATATCCCAGCAGAAATGAACACTCTTGAGGAGAAGACATTGGTGTCGGTTAAGTCGTGTGGAGGTGGCGGCTCAGGATGCCACATCGAATCTAACATCGATGGCATACTCAATTTTGAGATCGAAGAGAAAAGGAAGAATCCTAAATTCGAGTGTACTAAGTGCCATATCCTTTTGGGAAAGGAGCAAGTACCCAGTAATCACCTCGAGGCAATTGAAGGGGTGAAGTGAACGGCTCATGGTTCGAAAGCGCCGAAAACCTTCACGCAGCCAGGGCATAAAAGCCGAGACGTCAAGGTCTGGAAATAACGTCTTGTCTATAGTGATCGTTTGTCTCGCTTGTTTGGTTGTGGGTTTATCTGTGCAGAATTCTTCAGCGATAGCCGCCACCGAAGGTGAGTTTTCTCTGTTGACAGCCAACCAGGCGGGAGACTATTCCCGCTTCCTCCACGGCAGCCCACATCACGCTCGTCTTCCGTGTCTCTTGTGCCATCGACGAGAAACCAATGCTGCACGGCC
>DATKDA010000132.1:0-19548 GCA_035512935.1 Pyrinomonadaceae bacterium
CGCTCATGCTTCACCAGGTTGTCAACTCTTTTCGACTTTTACTCATGGTGGCACGCAAATGTGGCGCATGCTAAGATCACGCCGCGGCTGGGAGATACCACAGGCTTTAGCCTCGTGGAGTCTCAATTTCAGCCTAACGAAAGACTCCTAGAACCACAGCCGACACCACAGGCCTTAACCTAGTGGAGTTTTATCCTTTCAAGTTCGGCGTAGAAACCTCCCTCACATTTCGGAGAGGTGATGCAGGGCTCGGCTTAGGCTGAAGTTGAAACTCCCACGAGGCTAAAGCCTGTGGTGTCGGGTGAGGTCGTGGCGGGGGTTGCGTTAGGCAGAAGTTGAGGGACCACGAGGCTAAAGCCTGTGGTGTCGGGGGAGGTCGTGGGGAGGTTGCGTTAGGCTGAAGTTGAAACTCCCACGAGGCTAAAGCCTGTGGTGTCGGGTGGATAGTGGTGAGGTTGCGTTAGGCAGAAGTTGAGGGACCACGAGGCTAAAGCCTGTGGTGTCTACCAGTCGCTCAAGTCCCCAGCCTTCCGTTTGTTTGAGAAGCATCGGCCTTGTATACTTTCGCTTTTCCAGACATCGGAAAAACTGATCGCGCTCCTCCTCATCAACACATGAAAGGGTTCTTGCCATGTTCTTCTTCGCGTCCCGTCGTTGCGTCACGGCGTTACTCGCACTCGCGGCGATGCTTTTTACTCCTCAACTCCACTCCGTCGTTGCCCAAAGCCCCAGCTCCGGCGGTACTCAAAAGATGATTAACCCCATCAAGTACCCCCCGACACGAAAAGGCGATCAAGTCGACGACTACCACGGCATTAAAGTCTCTGATCCTTATCGCTGGCTCGAGGATCTCGACTCGGAGGAGACCCGGCGTTGGGTTGAAGCGCAGAACAAGCTCACCTTTGGCTTCCTGAATGAGATTCCTTCGCGACAAAAGTTGGAAGACAGGCTTACCAAGCTCTGGAATTACGAGAAATACGGTGTCCCTTTTAAAGAGGGCGGCAACTATTTCTACACTCGCAACAGTGGGTTACAGAATCAGAGCGTTCTCTACACAGTGAGTTCGCTTGAGGGCCAGCCGCGAGTGCTTCTCGATCCAAACACTCTATCCAGTGACGGCACGGTAGCCCTTTCTGGAGCTTCGATCAGCGACGACGGGAGACTTATGGCCTACAGTCTTTCTGCTTCAGGGTCAGACTGGCAGGAATGGAAGGTGCGCGACGTCGCCACCGGCAAAGATCTGGCAGACCATCTGAAGTGGGTAAAGTTTTCAGGAGCTTCCTGGACTTCTGATGGAAAGGGATTCTTCTATAGCCGCTACGAAGAACCCAAAGAACATGCACTCAAGGGCGTAAACTATTTTCAGAAACTTTACTATCACCGGATCGGCACGCCTCAATCTGAAGATGTACTGATCTACGAGAGGCCTGATCAGAAGGAATGGTTCTTTGGTGGCTCGGTTACAGAAGACGGTCGTTACCTGATAATTGGAGCCTATCAGGGAACAGACGTAAAGAATCGGCTCTACTACAAAGACCTCAAGGCGGCCGACTCACCCGTAGTCAAGCTGCTGGATGAATTTGACGCTTCATACAACTTCATCGGCAATAGCGGCTCAACCTTCTGGTTCCAAACGGACTCCGAAGCCCCGCGCGGAAAGATCATTGCCATCGACATCACTCGTTCGGAACGGAAGAACTGGAAAGTGGTTGTGCCCGAAGCGAAAGAGACGCTCCAGGGAGTGAGCTTTGTGAACCACCTGTTTGTGGCCAACTATCTGAAGGATGCGCACACGCAGGTGAAGATCTTCGAAACGAATGGCAGGTTTGTGCGCCAGGTTGAATTTCCGGGGCTGGGGACGGCGGTTGGGTTTGGCGGAAAAGCGAAAGACAAGGAGACTTTCTACGCCTTCACCAGCTTTACAGTGCCAACCACGATCTACCGGTACGACATGGTGACCGGGAAGAGTGAGATCTTTCGCGACCCGAAAGTCGATTTCAATCCAAACGCCTATGAAACGAAGCAGGTCTTCTATCCGAGTAAGGATGGCGTCAAGATCCCGATGTTCATCACTCACAAGAAGGGGATGAAGCTTGATGGGACCAACCCGACCTACCTCTACGCTTATGGAGGCTTCAACGTCTCGCTAACACCGGCTTTCTCGGTCGGTAACCTTGTGTGGATGGAGATGGGAGGTGTGTACGCCCAAGCCAACCTGCGCGGTGGGGGCGAGTACGGTGAAGACTGGCATCAGGCGGGCATGAAGGTCAAGAAGCAAAATGTCTTTGACGACTTCATCTCAGCGGCGGAGTGGCTGATTGCGAACAAATACACTTCGAAATCAAAACTGGCAATTGGCGGCGGCAGCAATGGTGGTTTATTGGTCGGCGCGGTATTAAATCAACGTCCGGATCTATTTGGTGCTGCCCTGCCGGCGGTCGGCGTGATGGACATGTTACGCTTTCAGAAGTTCACGATTGGTTGGGCCTGGGTATCGGATTATGGATCTTCTGAGAACCCGGAAGAGTTCAAGGCTTTGTATGCCTATTCGCCGTTACACAATATAAAGGCCGGGACAGAGTATCCGCCCACATTAGTAACGACTGCGGATCACGATGATCGCGTCTGGCCCGGACACAGTTTTAAGTATGCTGCGGCTTTGCAGGAGGCGCAGGCAGGAGCAGCGCCGATTTTGATTCGCATTGAAACGAAGGCCGGTCATGGTGCGGGTAAGCCAACCTCCAAGATCATTGAAGAGATCGCGGACCGCTGGGCGTTTTTGGTGCGCGTGTTGGGGATTGAGCCGGTGGGACTAGGGTAAACGCCATAGTATTGATCAGCGCAAATCAGTATATGGGTTGAACCGGCTTAAGCCGGAGGATGACTGACGGCTAAGAAGGTTAATCGTCACGCGCAAACTTGTAGCCCCAACCGTGCCGGGAATTGATCTGAAATCCTGTACAGGTTCACCGCCTATTGCCAAGGCATAAATCACGCCAAGATTGCCATACAGGAAATCTTTGTTTTTCCTCATCGTCCGAGAATCACCTGCTTGCGAAAATCTCCCCTATTCTACAAGTGAAGCCCGGTAGAACAGGCGTGAGGACTTCATCGTCATTTATCAGAGTCTGCGATAACTTCAGGGCATTCCCCTCCAAGCGGTAAATCTCGAAAGAGCGCTGCTGAGGATCGATGATCCAGTACTCTTTGACGCCATGTTTGCCATAGACCTGTCGCTTCACTTCGCGATCACGTCTCGCATTTCCAGCCCCCGTCGAAAGAACCTCTATTGCTAATGCTGGCGCCTGCGTGATGTGGTCTTCGGAGCCAATAGTACTGAACTGTTCGATGGTCACAAAAATGGCGTCCGGAATTGCGCTATTAAACCGATCAAAGATCACACCGGGATTGAGAATGACCTCTCCAATAGGGTTTTTGTCCAGATAAGCGCGCAGGATAGCGTACACATTTCCGAGCGTGCGTTGATGTGAGAGAGTCGGCGCACGTGACACAAAAAGTTCTCCTTCAAAGAGTTCATATTTGTTTCCGTCATCGGGTAAGGCTTCCAGATCGGAAACGGTCAGGAGTGGTTCGGCCTTAGTTGACATGGATACGTCCTAATTCTCAAGCTACAAGAGGAGGAGGTTAACATAATAAACGATTGTACTGAGAACTGCTTGTCCTTCCATTCAGCTCCCATTAGTTGTGGCATCCACGTTACCCAGTGACTCCATGCCACGGGGTAGTGTTATTGGTGAGAGCGACCCGACGCTACCGCGTGACGGTACTGACTCCAAGTTACCGGGTAGTGTGACGTCGCAACCACTCTTGCCAGGGTTTTCGGTTTCAATAATTCCTTCAGGGCACCAAATGGAATATCAACCTGCGCTTTACCGGCTGCGCAGCCATCGACGATCTACACACATTCAATACCTGCACTTTCTCTATCCTTAAACACCAATCTTAACGCTGGAATTCACCCGCTGCCCTGAAAGCCCGCAACCTGAATGCAAGAAAACATGAGAGCCACGCCATCGGGGGTTATGACGTTTTTATGAAGGCCTTTTACGCAGCAACATCCACGTATGAAGAATAGCTGCTTGGCTCTGGGATTTCGAAGCCTTCTTCGCGCAATCCCTCAAGATGAAATTCAATCGCTTCCTGAATGTTGCGCTCAACGTCTTCTTTGGTTTCTCCAGTAGAGCCGCAGCCTGGGACGTCCGGCGAAAATGCAGAATAGCCCGTTTCTGTTTTTTCGACGACGATGAGATATTTTTTCATGGCTTCAGACCTGCCTGCTTGATAATGTTGTTGAACGTACCGGGAGCAACCGGTTCGCTAAAACATATTGTTAACCCGACCACGGGGCGGGTTTGCGGACCCATCGGTGCTTTCTAAGTTCTTCCAGCAACTCCGGCGGTAATGGTCCAGCGTCGCTTGAGGCAATGTTGGCTTCCACATGCTGCGGCTTTCTCATCCCGGGAATAATCGTGCTCACCGTTGGATTGCTGAGAATGAAACGCAAGGCAAGCTCCGGCAGCGTAATCTCCGGCTGACTTTCATGAGACTGGTTCCAGTCGCGCAACACTTCCTTGACTCTCTCGACCCGCTCCAAACTTGGAATCAGGTTCTCTGGAACAAAGTAGATGTTGCGCCAGTCTCCCTCCGGCCACTTGCTGTCTTTAGTCAGTGTCCCCGTCAAAGTGCCCTCGTCGAACGGCACTCGAGCAATCACGGCGACATTCTTCTCTTTGCAGGCAGGAAACAACTCATCCTCCGGGTTTTGATCGAAGATGTTGTAGATCACCTGAACGGAGTCGATCAAACCGTTTCGCACCGCTTTAATGCCATTCCATGGTTCCCAGCGATTGATGCTAATGCCGATCGCACTGAACAGGTCTTGACTCCGCAACTCGTCAAGCTTCTTTGCCCAACGTTCATCCTCAACCCATCTGTCGTCCCAAACATGTAGCTGGACAAGATCAAAACTCTCCAGTCCGGCAGCTTCGAGGCTCTTGTGCACATATTCTTCGATATGGTCGGGCGGGAAAGTCTCACCCAGCGTGCATTCGGGTTTGGCGGGCCATTGCCGGTTCTTCGGCGGGACCTTTGTGGCCGTATAGAGCATCTTTCCTTTATTGGCCCGAACCACCTGGCCCAGCAACCTCTCACTGTGACCATCACCGTAGACATAGGCCGTGTCAAAAAAGTTGCAGCCGCGGTCTACCGCAATTTGTAACGACTGCAGGGACTGCTCATCGTCGGAGTTGGACCAACTGCCCATGCCCCACATGCCGTAGCCAATGTCACTGACTTGCCAGCCTTTACGCCCAAACTGCCGGTAGTTCATCTGTATGCTCCCAACTGTGGATGGTTTTGCTTTTGAGAGTATAAGCCAAGTCACGGGCAAGTTGCCTGTGTCACACAAAGATGCGCCCCGAACCTTCCGGCCCGGGACGCATTTGAATGTCTTGTGGCGCATCCTGTTAGGTTGTGTTCTGGGCGTTACTCAAAATCTTCCATGAAAACCTAAATACCTTTTCAGATTTTCAACGCGTTGCAGAAATCTTAGATGGACCGCGACGAATCGAAATGAACGAAGATCAGGAACGAAGTCGCGTTTCAAGTAGAGAGATCTCTATCGAACCAACGCAAGCTGACAGCATGCGCCACACTTTGCAAGGTCAAAGAACTCAACTAGAATGGCCTGCCACTGCGATTCATCTTCACAAATGGAAAGCTTCCTAAAACATCGAGGAGGTTAGAATGCGTCCTCTTAGTGATTTAAGTCTGTTCGTTCTTTTGCTTGGGCTTTTCGGGGGCCTTCCTATATTGGCCCAGGAGGGCGAGAAACGTTCGGGTCAAATTCGCCCAGTACCGGCAGTGGGTAAAGGTGTCGTTGTCATCCGCGCGGCCCGGTTAATCGATGGCACGGGCAAGGAACCTATCAGCAATGCGGTAGTCGTCGTTACAGACAACACGATAACAGCGGTGGGCTCGGCTGGGAGCGTGAATGTGCCGGCGGGCGCCAGAGTCATCGAGCTGGGAGATGCGACTCTATTGCCGGGGTTCATCGATGCGCATACTCACATCATAGGCCGCGTGCTTGGCGATCCGGATGGAGAGAACGCTGTCGTCAGGGACTACGAATCTTTTGGAGCGGTATTGGGTGTTGGAAATGCTCGCGATACGCTGCTCTCGGGATTTACGACGATTCGCAACGTAGGCGTAAGCGGTAGATTCGACGACATGGCCCTCAGGAAAGCAATCAATGAAGGTTGGATACGTGGGCCCAGAATGCAGACGGCCGGCCATTCGCTCGGAATTACCGGAGGTCATTGCGATACGAACGGATATCGGCCGGGGCTGCTCGATCGATCAATCGAGGCCGGCATCGCCAATGGACCAGACCAGGTTCGGGCCTCGGTGCGCTATCAGGTCAAATACGGAGCGGATGTTATCAAAACCTGTGCGACTGGTGGCGTCCTATCTGAAGGCGATGGCGTGGGCACGACGCAGTACAGTTACGAAGAACTGAAAGCCATGGTCGACGAAGCTACAAAGTTGGAAGTCAAAGTTGCAGCGCATGCTCACGGCACGGAAGGCATCAAAATTGCGACCCGCGCCGGCGTGGCTTCAATTGAACACGGATCATTTCTCGATGCAGAGGGCGCCCGGCTAATGGCCAAACAGGGTACCTACATGGTGCCTACTTTGATGGCCGGAGAAGCAGTCGAACGGGCCGCGCGTACGGGCGTCCTGAAAGGCCAGCGGGCCGAGAAAGCCCAGGCGGCAGCGACGGCAATGCGGCGCGCTATCAAGATCGCGATCGCTAACAACGTTCCGATTGCCCTTGGTACCGATTCCGGCGTGATTCCTCATGGCACGAATGCCCGCGAGTTTGCTTTGCTTGTCGAGTGGGGAGGGATGACTCCAATGCAGGCAATCGTGGCCGGCACTATGAATGGCGCACGCTTGCTGGGTTGGGATAATAAGATCGGTTCGCTGAAGGTGGGCAAATGGGCTGATATTGTCGCAGTTCCGGGTGATCCATTGAAAGACATCAACCGATTGCAACAGACGACTTTCGTAATGAAGGACGGCGTGGTCTATAAAAGTCCTCAGTAGATGGTTCCGTCACTCTAAAATTCTCCCGTCAAGCCAGTCTTGAGTCATGTCGCACCAGAGGGCAAGGCCCCGCCATTCTTTGAACCGCGAGTAATAGCGCGCAATCTTCTTGTCACTCGCCTTGCGTCCATTGTTGCGCACTCTGACAAACGTCGCTCGCGTCCAGGAATCGAGCGCAAGTCCGTCATAGCGCCCGAGAAGCTTCAGCAAATTCTCTGCCGCATAGTCGCCGACTCCTTTTACAGTCTTGATCTGTTTGATCAGCTCCGGTGTTGGCAGAGGGCTGGTGAGCCAGTCTTCCACTGACAATGAGCCGGACGCCACTTTATCGGCCAACTCCTTCAAGTAAGGAGCCCGATAACCTGCTCGCACTTCATTGACGTAGAATCGCAGAGGCATAAGGGCCATTGACTCGGGACTAGGAAAGGTGCGGTGCCCATCCTTTGACTCTCGCCCCAGGTTCTGGACCAATCCGGAGACCATCTTCTTTGTCAGGGACCACGAACAGTTTGTGGTGCAGATCATCTTCACGAGGTCTTCGAACACTGTAGGCGAACGCAACAACCGACCTGCTCCCTGACGCGCAATCCAGCTAAAACCTGGGTCAGCTTTTACTACCTTGTAGAAAGGGCCCAACTCATCGTCAAGCCGCATCATGTGAGCGACATCCTTGAGGGTCTTTTCCATTTGCGCTTTGTTGGGTCTCCCTGACAATCCAATTTTGAGTGCACGACGTCCCTCGGCAATACTAATCGTCAACGGAAGAGAGTTGCCGAGATCCAAAACCCGAGTTAGGGTCCAATTATCTTGATCAAAAGCAAATGGCGGAAGTTCACACCAACCATGACTAATTACAGTGCGCTTAAAATTGAAAGTTGCCGGTGTGGCTAAGGTGATGTCCATATCAGGGGTGGTAAAACAACTAACGAGGACCCGTGCTTGCCTTGACGTACCTCGGTTTCGCGCTGCTGCCGGTGCGGCATTCGTCGGCAAATCCCGCGTAAGAATCGGCGTTGCGAAGGCGCTGCTTTGCGGACAGCCGGCCAATCTCTGGATCCGTGAACCAGCCGCGGCCGTTATTGCCAATCACTTCACCTCCGGGGAAGCCGACGAAGTGAGCCATCTCGTGTAGCATGATAAACGAGCAGAATTCCGGATCATTGATTGCAAAAAAGGCCCGCCGTCCGAGAAAGATTCTATCGAGAGGAATGTTCCGCACGGGATCTCTCTGACCGGTTAAAAAGAAGCCATTACCGAAAGTGAAAGCAACGCGTGGGTCGCCAGTCGGATCCGCTTCGAAAGCGCCTGCTCCCAAAGAGCCCGGCATCAGAAGAACTGCGGAATACATGTTGAAAACGCCAAGAATGCTTCCCACCTCTGTCGACCGGGCGGCCGGGGAAAGCGTGTTCAGGCCAAAGTGTCGGTCGACACGGTCATTAGCTCTGGATTGGCCCAGATCGATAGTACCTTTAGGTGAGGTAGCCAACAATAAATTGGTTTGTGCCGCATGGGTGGCCCGAGCCACAAGGTTAAGGTGTTGCAACACTTTCGACCTGATCTCCAAATTAACGTTGGGATCGACCGGCAGATTTGAAAACAAGAGTTGATTGATCCGCTGGATGGTCTGTTTGCCCGGTTCAATGACTCCGTCGGCGCCCTTGATCTTGAAATGATGAAACTGAAAATCCCATATGGCCTTGTTCGTCTTAGTGCCACACTTTCCATCTACAACCAAGGGGATCTTCGGACCACCCTGGGCCGGTTTGATTTTGTTCAAAGCCGTCTGAATAGTGCGAACGTCCTTGTCCAGGTTCTTTGCTTTAAACCCTTGCCCGACCGGTAGATCTATACTGATGACCTGATCTGTGTTAGGCAGCGATGAAAGCTCGGACAAACGGCAGAGGCCGTCAAGGTGCATCACCGATGGCAGTGCCATAATTTTTGTTGGTTCCTCCGGGTGATGCACTTTACAGTTCATTCTATGCGGAGGCAACCCCTCAATCAGGCCGGGTTTGCGGTTGGGCAAGTGCACGGTGGTCCACTTGCCTAAGAGTCCAAAGGAGTTCAGTGCTAAATGTATAATCATTCAATGAATCTTGAGACGTTAGCGACTCCGTCACTCGTGCTTGATGTCGAACGCGTGCGCCGCAACGCGCAGCGGATGTCGGATCGTGTTACCGCTCTGGGGGCCAGGCTCCGGCCCCATGTCAAGACACACAAATGCATTGAGGTGGCACGTATTCAGACCGCAGGACACATGGGCGCAATCACAGTGTCAACATTGGCTGAAGCTCGCGCGTTTGCAAGACACGGTTTTAGTGACATCACGTATGCGGTGCCCATCGAACCAGGGAAGTTTCAGCCTGCGGTCGAACTCGCCAGAGCCTGCGAGCGGCTATCGCTCATTACCGACGATCCGGACATCCCGCCTTTACTCAATGAGGCGGCAGGCCAGGCTGGTGTCATTTTAGATCTCTTGCTGAAGGTCGATTGCGGTTACCATCGCTGTGGAGTTGAGCCCAACACTACGGAGGCAACAGCGATTCCGCAGTTGATAATGGACGCTACCAATCTCCGGTTTGCCGGCATTCTTACTCACGCCGGCCATTCGTATCATTGCCAGAATTTTGCCGAAAGGTTGGAAATCGCCAGACACGAGCGCGACGTGATGGTGGAATTGGCCGAGCGCCTCCGGCAAGGCGGGATTCAGGTTCCCATTGTTAGCATAGGGTCAACACCTACCATCACCGCCTGCGATACTCTAAACGGGGTTGACGAAGTCCGGCCGGGAAACTACATATTCTTCGATGCGTTCCAGGCTGAAATCGGCAGTTGTGACCTGAGTGACTGCGCACTTAACGTACTAGCGGCCGTGGTACACCGAGACCCAAAAAGAGAAAAGGCTGTCATTGATGCAGGCGCAATTGCGCTCTCTAAAGATCGGGGCGCCGTCGAATTCAATCCCACTTGTGGTTATGGCCGGATTTTTGATCTCGATGGGAATGAACTGACTTTACAACTCGTGTCTCTGTCCCAGGAGCATGGTGAGGTACAGGGCAAGGATGTCGAGAAGTTAAGTATCGGAAGCCGGGTCAGAGTGCTGGCGAACCACTCCTGTTTAACCGCAGCGCAGCATCGTTATTACAATGTTCTGGAGAAGGGTGAGATCGTTGATACTTGGGAGATTCATCAGGGTTGGTAGGAATCCGTGTGGGAGTTTAAGTCCCATTTTTTCTGCCGATGTATGCTTCAAGTTCGGTCAACATGAACCTTGACACTCTTATGTCTGAGGAATAGACTATCGGGACTTGAAAACAGTGTGTGGAAGGCTGTACTTGGCCACCCCAGACACTAGGGGATGGGTTGAGAGAGGAGTCAATACTGGACTCCCAACAGTAGTCGGTGACGTACGCACCGCTTCCGAATTAGCCGGAGCTTTCCGGCGATCGTTCGTCGCCCCACTGGGCACTGCAGGGCAGCCCGTGGGGCGATGTCGTTTTATGTTCGATCAACTTCAGTTTGTCGTGTCGGGTTACCCTGAACCTTAGGTGGAAACGGTTCAAACGCGGATTTTAGACGGGAATCCTGCCACGCGAAAGCTGGCAGAAAACCACGTTCCTTTTAAAGTACCTGAACCCCTAAACGACAAACTGAAGTTCGTCGAACATGACCCTTATCGAACATAAATAGGGTTCGAGATGATCCAGGGCTGATCTTTCACTGGGGAGGGCAATTGCGAGAGATAAACCTCAACGCGATACGCCCCACGTTCATCCACGACAAACTCCTTCACCTGCGACCCATTCTCTTCACGGAAAACGTCACCATCCTTGAGAAGCACGATTCGTCCAGGGACCGGACTTTGCACGCGCAAACGGATTTCCCCGGCATCGAGGCTGATCTCGTCACCCTGGATCTTCTCCTCGAGCGGGGACGTCGCGGTAAAACTAAAACCTGACGAGTCACCAAAGAGATCAAATCCTATAAACGCGTGACCTGCCGCAAGCGCCCTCAACAACGATTCACTGTTCAAAGGTTCCGTTTTGGGAACGAGCACATGGACGCGAACGAGACGAAAACTTCTGTCATACGGATCGAGTTGTATCCCCAGCAAAGTCTTTCCGGTCGAGTCGCGTAAACTTATTCCGACGTTCGCGTGCGCATCGTTTCCGGCTACGGCGACGAGCTTCCTGTTCTGGCGCGCGATTGCCTGGTCCCAGAGCCTTAAGCTTGCAACCGGCCGCTCATAGAAGGTCGCGAACAGGAGGTCCGGGTAAGTGCGATATGACCAAAACCCATCGAAGAAAGTCACTAAAGGATTGAGTCGACGAGCGTTTGTGTAGACGTTATAAACCTCGACGCCGTCATACTGATTCTCGTCCCAACTCTTGAACTCTTCAGGGTAAGCGACAACAGCAAGCGCGCCTCGATGCTTTTCTCGAGTCAGAACCTCAGCGATGGAAAGGCGGCCACTTTCATGCGCCGTATCATTTCCCGGTACAAGCAGGAGCCGATCGCCATTGGCCGTGCTCACTTCATTGCCGTTGAGGAAGAGGATGCCTGCATGGACTCCTTTGAGTGTCATGTCGGCCGTGCTGAAGTGTGCGGCCGGATGTTCTGTCATAACAACAAAATTGAGTTGGTTGGCCAGCGCACCCTCGATGATTGCCGCAAAGCTTCCGTTACTGTGACCTCCCAGAAATGAATGCACGTGCATGGCGCCTTTGTATTCCACAAAGTCACCCGCGTCGGGATTCGGATTGCGGTTTGCGTTAAGTTGCTGAATTGCGGCAGCGAGTCGACCCAACTTATAACGACGATATGCAAACGGAATCTGTGAGAGCATGAGGGCTGCAAGTAAGAGCAGCAAGACTTTCTGCCAACGCTTCATTTTTGAGTTTTAGTTTACCCGGGGCAATCGCGACATCAGTCAATGAAATCGACTGAGACCACGTGTTGGCTAATGGCGCGCCCGAATTCGGCCACCTTCACATGCTCAGGATGAACTGTGTAGGCTTCGAGCCCCGCCCTATCGCGAAAGGTAGCAACAAGGCCGGTATCATACGAGCGTGGCAGATGAAGTACATCAAATCCGACGGCTAGAGATCTGACTTCAGGAATGACATTAGCAAGTCCGCGCAAGCAGGCGACATGCTCTTCGCGCACCTCAGGTTCTACGTCTGCGTGGTACTTCCAAGTAACAATGTGTGTAAGCATGATCTACCTAAGACGTGTCAGTTCCTGGTTCAATAATTCCCAAACCTGCCGTATATGTTTTTCAGCAGTGCGAATATTGGCAATGGACAGGCGCAGCGTAAATATGTCGTTCAGCTTGGTATGCGACAAAAGCGCGCGACCGGTGGCATTTACCCCGTGCATAATCGCTTCATTGAGTGACTCTAGCCTGGGTTTACAGGTCTCCTCGCTTTCACCGGGTATCTGCGGACAGGCGCGAAAGCAGACGAGTGAAAGGGGCGTTGGGGCGAGCAATTCCCAATCCGGTGACTCCTCGACCCACGAAGCAAATAATCTCGCGAGGCGGCAATGTTCACGTATTCTGGATGCCAGTCCCTCGTGCCCAAAGTAGCGGATGATCATCCAAAGCTTCAAGGCTCGGAAACGGCGTCCGAGTTGGATGCCATAGTCCGAACCGTTTCGCACCGTCTCTTGTTCAGGGGTTCGGAGATATTCGGGAACCAGGGCAAAGGCGCGGCGCAAAAGCGGCATCTGCCGGCAGTACAGCACCGAAAGATCGAAGGGAGTGAATAACCACTTATGAGGATTCACGACAAACGAGTCGGCGCGGTCACAGCCGGCAATAATATGGCGCAGTTCAGGGACCACAGCAGCCGAGCCGGCATATGCAGCGTCAACATGCAACCACAACTTATGTTCTTGGCAGATTTTGACAATTGCAGGGACTGGATCGATGCTCGAAGTTGACGTGGTGCCGACAGTGGCAACGACGCAAAAGGGAAGAATGCCGTTGGCCTTGTCTTCTCTGACAGCGTCAGCTAGGGCTGTAGCATCCATCCTGAACTCTTTATCGGCCTGGATTTTCCGGAGGGCGCGTTGGCCCAGGCCCAATGTGATGATGCCCTTCTCAATTGATGAGTGCGCCTGCTCGGAAGCGTAAACTCGCAACAGGGGAAGATCTTGACGTCCGCTCATCCCCTCCTCACGAATTCGCATTTCCACTCCCTCGCGTGCCGCAGCGACGGCGTGCATGCTGGAAACCGAGGCGGTGTCGTAAATAATTCCGGTGAGCCCCGGGTCGAGACCCATCATCTGGCGCAGCCAGTCGAGAGTAACCTCTTCCAATTCGGTTGACGCAGGTGAAGTGCGCCACAGCATGGATTTGACGTCAAAGGCAGCCGCCAGCAGTTCACCAAAGATCCCCGGAGCGGAGGTTGAGGTCGCGAAGTAAGCAAAGAATGAAGGATGATTCCAATGTGTTAATGCGGGCACGATCAGACGATCGAGATCGGCGAGGATCTGGTCCATCGCCTCGCCTTTTGAGGGGGGCGCCGCAGGAAGTCGAGCTTTTAGGTCGCCCGGCTCGACCTGGGCCAGCACAGGCAGGTCCTCGATGTTTTCAAAGTAGTCGGAGATCCAGTCGATAAGTTCGTGGCCCTTGCGCCGGAACTCCGCGGGGCTCATGTCGCCACTGGGAGGCGCGAATGAACTTTCTACTTTCATGCCAGTAAATCTTTATTACTTGTAAACCGGAAACTCTCCGGCCTCCTTTTTCCGCCAGTACTCGTTAAGTCCAACCTTTACTTTATTGCGTAGGACATATAGGCCCAAGATGTTGGGAAAGGCCATGCCCAGGATCATCAGATCGCCAAAATCCAGAATATTACTTGATGTAATGATCGAGCCAAGGAATACAAACACCAGGAAGATGATCCGGTAAATTTGAGAAGTTGAGTCACCAAACATCCAGGCCCAGCAACGCTCACCGTAGTAAGACCAGGAGATCATCGTCGAATAAGCGAAGAGGAACACCGCAAGCGAGAGTATGTAAGGAAACCAGGTCAGATGTTCCCCCATTGCGCGCGAGGTGAGCGCGGCGCCGGCGCGTCCGTCGATCAAAGTTTGATATTCAGGATTGTTGTAGGCGCCGGTGACCACTATGACCAGAGCGGTCATGGTGCAGATAACAACGGTGTCGATGAAGGGTTCGAGGAGAGCAACGATTCCCTCACGAACCGGTTCTTCTGTTTTTGCTGCTGAGTGGGCGATGGCGGCGGACCCGGACCCGGCCTCATTCGAAAAGGCGGCACGTTGGAATCCCACTACGAGTGCGCCGACGAAACCTCCATAGGCTGCCTCCGGTGCAAACGCCTGAGCAAAAATCGAGCCGAAAGCGGCGGGAATATCGGCGGCATTATCAAGAATAATCACGAGAGCGCCAAGCACATATACGCCGCACATGAACGGGACAATCTTCTCGGTGACATGGGCAATCCGGCGCAGTCCTCCAATGATGACGATACCGACAAGGAAGGTCATCAAGAGTCCATATACCCACGGGTATCTTCCCAGGAACGGTATGGTCTCTTGCATCGCACTCATTGATTGGCTCACTTGAAAGCTATTGCCACCACCCAGCGAGCCGCCGATGCAAAGGATTGAAAACACAAAAGCGAGAAACATACCCAGCCGCGGCCAGTTCTTCTCACCGAGCCCCTTAGACAAGTAGTGCATCGCGCCGCCCATGATGTGACCATCGGGGCGCACCTCGCGATACATTTGACCCAGGGTACATTCGGTAAACTTGGTCGACATGCCCAGGAAACCGGCAACGATCATCCAGAAGGTCGCCCCTGGACCACCGATGCTCACAGCGATTGCCACCCCAGCAATGTTTCCCAGCCCCACCGTGGCGGACAGAGCCGTCGTGAGCGCCTGGAAATGGGAGACCTCGCCTTTTTCAGTTGGCTTCGTATACTTGCCGCGGGTTACATCGATTGCGTGTCTGAAGCCTCGCAGATTGATAAACCCCATCTTGAGAGTGAAGTAGATCGCTCCCAGAACTAACCAGAGAACCACCAAAGGCAGAGTTCGGTCAGGATCCCAGAAGAGCACATCGTAAAAGAAGAATGCGCCAATCCAACCATTCACGACCGCCATTGCCCTATCGGCTTGCGCCTCGAATCCAGTAGGCACTCTTCCTGCTGCCTCGGGCTGCTGTTGGGACATTGGTAAAGGGCTCTCGAGCGTCTCCGGCGGCTTTACGCCACCCGGGCTGGGAGAAGCTTCCTGAGCGAAGACCGAAGCACAAGGAAGAAGCAAAGCCAGACAAAATCCGAGGGCGAGCAGGAAGGCAGACGATTGTTTGATCAATTATGCAACCTCACTCAGATGGTTTGAGATGATCCGATCCACTGCCAAAAGAAGGTTCGCGTGGAGCTCAGAGATTCAGATACCCAATTAGGTGGACGCCATTCTAGCAAAAGTGGCCCAAAAGTTGTAAAAGAATCTGGGGTGGCAAGATACCCGGCACTTTCAGTACTTAAGCAACACGCAAAAGGCGGCGCTCGACTGTGGGGGCGCGATAAGCAGCCCCGGCAGCCGTGCAAAGTATTGCCATGTCATGCAAACTTGCCTGACTGAGAGATCCTTAAAAGCAGAGAAACCAGTCGGTTTGTGAAGAGGCTTGTTCGTTGTGTTACAGAATCGAAAATTTACGATCCTGATGCGCAACAGTTTTCTTGTTGTTGCATTGTTTGCTCTGGTAGTTGGAGAACTGTCCTGTACTCCCGGGCAATCCGATCCTGCTAAGGAAGAGCGGCGGACAATCAAGATCGGTTACTTTGGCGACCTCTCAGGCCCCACTTTTAACTTCGGTCAATCCAGTCGAAATGGCGCAATAATGGCAGCAGACGAGATTAATCAGGCGGGAGGAATCAATCGACGCCGGATCGATCTCGTTATCGAAGATGATCAGGGCAGTCCGGAGTTGGCCGCGACAATTGCCGCCAAACTGATCAATCAGGACAAAGTCGTTGCGCTGATAGCCGGCGGAGCGTCGGGAAACAGTCTGGCGGCGGCGCCCAAGGCTCAGATGAGCAGTATCCCGATGATCTCGCCCTCTGCTACTAATACCGCTGTCACCCAGGTTGGCAGTTTCATTTTCCGCGCCTGCTTTACCGATCCTTTTCAGGCAAAGGTGATGGCCAGGTTTGCCGCGCGCACGCTCGGCGCACAGAAGGCGGCCGTTCTCCTTGACTTCAATTCACCCTACAGCCGTGACCTCAGGGAATATTTTGAGGCAAGTTTTATCCAACTTGGTGGGGAGATTGTCAGTGAGCAGTCCTACAACCAGGGCGACCGTGATTTTCGCGGACAGTTGAACGCCATTCAAGTGGCCCAACCCGATGTTATCTATATTCCCGGGTACTATGGTGACGTTGCGGGAATCGCAAAACAGGCGCGTGCACTCGGCATTACTCAGCCCTTGCTTGGTGGTGATGGTTGGGATGCGCCAGAACTGTGGGAGCTTGGCGGCGACTCACTTAACGGCTCGTACATCACCAACCACTACTCGATAGAAGATCCCGCCCCGGCAATCGAGAAGTTTGTGCGTGAGTATAGAAATCGGTACGGTAATCTAACGCCAGACGCGCACGCGGCGCTTGCTTATGATGCGATGCGGGTCCTGGTTGACGCCATTCAGCGGGCCGGTACGGACACCGGTCCGGCTTTGCGGGATGCCCTTGCGCGTACCGAGAATTTTGCCGGCGTCACCGGCTTGATTGACATCAATGAAGAGCGCAACGCCGTAAAACCCGCCGTGATCCTACTGTTAAGAGACGGGCAATATATTTACCAGGAAACCATTCAGCCAGAAGACCTTCCGGAAGCCACACCAGAACCTTCGCCGTCTCCCCCTAAACCCAGACCGCGTCGTCGCTCGCGAAGATAGCTCACGCTTGCCGTATCGGCGTGGGTTCAGGCTTACCGAATTCGTTTATGCAGTATGCGTAAGCTTCCTTCATTGCAGCCTGACCGCTGTTTGTGTAGACCAGCAGTCGTTCGCCATCCGTGCGTACCATAACGATGCCAAACGCGGTGCGGCTGAACGCGAAGAACCTCGATTTTGCTTTCGAGTTCACGATCGCGGCACCGTTCTCGAGTAAGGCGGCGCCGTCGGTTCCAAGCTTGTGAAATTCAGGTCGCACAAAACCTTCCATATTAAAGAAGGCTACCAGTTCAGTAACGAAGATCAAGGGTTCTTCGACGCGCGAATATTTACCGAGAGCGCCCACCAGGGTGGCCCGGGGATGAATATATTCTTTGCGCGCACTCTCGTCGCCGGACGAAACCACCGACACTACAGGCGAGACAGCCTGTATAAATGCGCCGGAAAAGTCGGCTGAACCGTGGTGGGGGACCTTGAAGACTTCGGACTGTAAGTTCAGTTTTCCCTGGCTATGAGCCTTTGCAAGCACGCGTCCGGCCTCGTCATTGAGATCGCCGCTGAAGAGAAAGTTGAATCCACCATAGTTCAGCCGAAAGATTATTGAATGACCATTGATCGTGTGGGATGCCGAGGAGCCCTTGAAACCGACGCCCTCGAGGTTGAGTGACTCTTGCCCAATTCGAGGGCCGCCCGGGGGTTTGCCAAGAAACTTGAGGCCCTTTACTGCTGCCACCTTTGTAATGATCGGACCGAGGACCTGAACATCAATATTTTCGCTTTGGAGAAAATCAAAAGCTGCATTGTCATCCTTCTCGAGCCGTCGAAACTTGATCGGGCCTCGCTTCTTATAATCCTTGAGCGCCTTCTTCCACTTCTGGAATGGGAGATTGAGTTCGCCGTCATCCACAGCGAGTAGATCCTTTTCCAGGCCCGTAATGATCGTGATGTCCTTGCCCGTGTCAGGGTCTTTTACGGTTTTCGTTTGACCCAGCATTTCGGTCTCTTTCCGATTCTGACCGTTAGCTTTCTTCTTCGGGCGTTTGACGAGTCCATTGTGAAAGATGCGTTGGGGATGAATAAAGAGCCGTTTCCACTTGCTTGAGTTCAGACGTTGGTCCGTCTCGGAGTCGTGGATCTCGGTAAGGCCCTGGAAGTGATCGGCATCTCCATGAGTTATTACAACGCAGTCGATCTCCCTGGGCTTAGTGGCGCTGGTCCCGCGATAACGATTGGCCAGATAGCGCGCGAAAAGTTGGTTGTCGCCGCCGTCGATCAAGAGCACCTTGCCCTTGGGGGTTTCAATCACAGACCCGTCGCCTTGTTGCACGTCAACGAAGTCGATCTTGAGAATCTTGCTGTCTTTTTTGGGAACCACCAATTCAGCAGGCTTTATTTTGCTGGCCTTCGACGGTGTGATGAAGCCGGACACGCGTACCGGTTGGACACTGCCATCGTCCAGTGGCTTGAAGATGGTGACCTTAACTTCGACGTCTTTTGCGTTGATTTTGACGACTTCGACTTCGTCACCCCAGGCCAGAACTCGAGTGGTCGCCTTCTGTCCGTTTGTGGCTGGCACTTTGATTTTTGCGAGGTCGATATTGATCAGGTGTTGTGGTGGCATTGTGAGAACTTCCCTTCTGCGAGGTGTTGATCGTGGAGTTACTGCTGGAAAGATTCGAGGCCCTTCCAGGCTCATGGTGCAACAAGGGCTTTAATGGGCGAAGAAAGCCGATCAAGAAGCTTGACTGCGCCGGGGACTATATCACCGGTGTAGTTCCCACGGCTACAGCAGACTAGATTGAGTAGTGTCCTACCCTGGATTGGAAGTCGCCCTCAGAACCTGTATGGATAGCAAGAACGTTCAAGACCATCCGGTAAGGGCTCTTCTACAATGACGGGCCTACCATTCCGTTAGAAAGGTAAGGAAGTTTGGCTGTGCGAAAATGGTTAATCTTGATTGCCTGTTTTGGTTGCCTTTTTCACTTGTCTTCGAGATGTACGCCACTTACTGCGATTGACCATCATCTGACGCCATTCGATGCTGGGGCACCTGCTTCGAAGACGTCGGAACGCCTTACGTCGGAAGTGAAGTTTCCGGTGCAGCCTGAGATTTTTATCGACCGCTTTCAGGGCTCTGAGGGCATCACCTTTAACGGGGAAGGCCGCCTGTTCATTGGCGCCAACAACGCTATCTGGATTGCGGAACCTGACGGTACGGCGCGCAAGATTGCGGACGTTCACAGACATCTGGGCCAGGCGGGCATTGGGCCACGCGACATTCTTGCCGCCGATTTTGGACCAACAAATGTGTTTCAGAATGGTCCCAATGACGACGGTATTGTCTGGCGGATTACCCCGGAGTTCAACATGCGCCCAGGGGCGCGCCACCGAACATGAAAAGTTGATCTTTGAAAAAGCAGTGTAAGCTAGCACTCAGCTGGTGTGGAATGGAGATCGCACACCCCTGGCGCCGGTGACTGCTCGCCGAGCCC
>DATKDA010000133.1:0-14457 GCA_035512935.1 Pyrinomonadaceae bacterium
TAATCACTCTACTTAGCACAGATTTGGTTGCGGCCGTAAGGCCGCTACGTTGGCTCCGTGGTGAAATTTCCTCTGAACCGAAAAACGGCACCACGGAGCCACGGAGAACATTGAGACCAAGGGAGTCTAACCGCCTTCGTCAGATTGCGCGGTCGAGTGGAATGGGAGGGTTCGGGTTTCCAATTCAAGTTAAGAGCAACGAAGACGACAAACTGAAGTTCGTCGGACTATGGCCCAATGAAGCTTACTTGATGTTAATGCGCGCGGGGTTGCTGGTCAGGCCACGTAAACTCACGGTGAATCGCACGTCGCCGGCGTTCGCTAACTCTTCCGGCACCCGCACCTTGATCTGTGTCAACCAACTAAAGTTAGGGACCTTTCCCACATACTCGACTGCAAAAGGGATCGCACCCTCCGTCTTCACCGACACAAACGAAAGATCCTCGCCCGAAAACAGATCAACGTTCGTCACAAATAGCACCAGGCGGGTTCGCTTGTCTGGTCCAAAGTTGTGCTCTGTGAATACCGAGAACGGATCTGTCACAAGAGTAACTGCATTAAGCGCGACCGCTTCGTCAGAGTCTGGCTGGGTGAGAATAACAGGCGGCCTCACCGCATCAACTATGGTGAAGTTGAGAGTCTGAGAGGCACCTGCGCTTCCAGTCAGATCGAACCCGGAGTAGGGCGTTACAGTCAACGAATGGGAGCCAACACCAAGATTTGCCGCTGTATAATTTCCATCTGTATCACCCGCTAAGGAATAAGGCGCAACATTCTCTGTTCTGACCTGACCATTAAAAACAATCTTCACGCTTCCAACCGGCGTGGAGGGAATTACATTGATGCTCAACGAACGGGTCGGCAGGGACGATAGATTTATTGTCATTCCGTTCGTGATGTTGAGGAGCGGAGTTCCTTGCGGCGCCGTCACCAGACTAAAGGTGAAGGTTGCGTTTGGGGCCGGAGCGGAAGCACTGTTCTCAAGAACCGCTCTTAGTTTTGCCGGGGTCGCATGCTGGTCTCCACCATTGTTACCCCCAGTGATCAGCCAGTAGATCATGCCGGCGTCCGAGCAATCAAATCCCTGCGCGTTGGCGTTTGTGCCTGAAACAACGTGGCGGTCCCAGAGTCTCCTCAATCTTGGATCGCTCGAGTCTCGCAACCAGTAGAATTCAGACTGCGGCCTCTGGAGACCGGGGTTCTGATCGATGATCTGGACCAACCTGGCGCCCAACACAGATCCCAACTCGGAAAAGACCCATAGGGGGGAATAGCCTGTATGCGAGTGTTCGTTCTCATTCGTGGAAGGGGACTTGGAGTGAAGATTGTTCCACTCCGAATGCGAAAGAACCGTCACATACTGCCGCCTTGAGGGATCCGACGCGGCCAGCGCCATCCCAATCACCTGCATTGGACCAGCGCCAACAATCCATAGCGGGTCTGATGCCGTTGAGGCATTTATCTGCGCGGTTAGTCTTGATACAGCAGTGGCCGTGTGCGCTTTGGCGTTGATGAAGACACTCTCGTTGAATCCGCCCCACAAGCGGGCTGTTTCAAGCGATGAGAGCTCCATCTCCGTTTCGCGATTTCCTCCAGCACAGCCGCCACCATATAGACCTGTGGACCATATATGGTCGGAGTGCCCGTAATAGACCAATTTTGAAGCGTTTCCGCTCCTTGCCAGCAACGCAACGGAAACTGCTGTCGCGGTAATGTCGTCGCAATCGTGTTCGTTACCATCTGCGCTGATAGCGATCCTGCCCTGGATTGTATTCGCAAGAGTGTTTATCGACTTCGGTTCGAGGCTGGTGGCTGTTGATCTCACCTGAGTCATAACAGCCAGATAGAAAGCTGGCACGAACAGCACCGTTAGGAGAGTAAATCGCGCCATCTTCACACCTCGTGCCGGAGCATGGGTGGACTTCATAGGGGTATAGCTATCCGATCCTTATTCTTTAGATAAAACTATTTTTGCCGCACGCTGTTTGTACGACTTTCGGGTTCGGGGTTGAATTCAAAAGCCGGGATGGTGAGGGCCTCGCGAACGGCAAGTCATGCCCGCGAAGAGGCGTAAAATTAACCTAACTCATTACTGAAGTCAAAGTTTTTCGTGTTTTTTTCACAAGTCCTTTTATTTCTGTTGGTTGGAATGTCTCAATTTCTCTGAGATGCTCTTCCGCATGCTTGACTTCATCATCAAGCACCTCCTGGACGGTTAATTTGCGAGGCTTGGCGCCAAGCGAGTCGAGAAGCTGATTTCACAAGACAATGCGTCTTGTCTTACAGATATCAACCCCTCCACATGCTCCGAAAGAGAGCTTAAGACTGCGAGTGCCGGCGCCAGGGGAGCTTTGTCATAGCCCATCCTCTGCATCCAGCTTCGATCTGGGTTAACCCATGACCAATCGTAGATTCCGCCGCTATTAGCCAGTGCAGCAATGAAGATATTCGCGGCGATTGAGTTTGCTTCGACCACATGATGACGCTTGCTTTATGGACATCCATCGCTACATACTTATCGTTGTTCATAGGGCTCTCCTTTTGGTGAAAGTTGTTTTCTGTCAACTACAACCTACGCCAATTGGGGCGCCCTTTCATAATGCGTGGGTCTTGGTTGTCCCTCGGTACTGTGAAGCAGAAATTGGACCACTTCAGCTCATCCGAGAGTTTGACGCCTTGCCCCAACATCTCCGTGTTACAAGTCCGCAACTTCTTGTTTTTTAGCAAGGTTCTCTTTTGGGCTTCACAGTCGGTAACACCTTCTTAGTTCCTGACCGACATTTGGTGAATGGAGAAAACCATTAAAATGGTTCAGTTCCTGCGGATTGCCGCTGAACCCCAACCTAAAAGGTTGGGGAATGGAGAATGAGAGGTCGATTCTCAGCCGCTCAAACTCGAACTTCTCATTGCCGTGAGGGGTCTTTAGCTCGGCTCTCAGGACATTAGTTTCCTCGCGTTGGTTGCGGCTGAAAGCCGCGCCGGTGGCTCTGTAAAAACCTCCCAGACGGGCTTTGAAGATCACCCATCCGTAGCGGGGGCTCTGCGCAAGTTAAGGTAGTTCGTCCGCTGGACTTCGATCATTCTACCGTCGATCAGCCTGCCTTCGACCAGTTCATAGCCGAGCAGCGCAAAGATGCGCCCGCGTACAAAGAGCGGCCGCGCGTTGCCATACCAGTCAACACACGAGGCGCGACAAGCATCGTTAACCGTCTTTGTGCCCGATACCAATTCGCCGAGTTCAGCCATATTCGCTGAATCGTTGCGCAGAAAGAGGACCGAGGCTGACTCTTTGAAGAGATGTTCGTAACCGGGTCTCCCAGCTCCCCTGATTGGCAGGCCCAGGACTCCCGACTCTGGTCCATCAGGTTTATAAAAGAAGCCATGGCTGCGCAGTTCTCCCTGCGAAGCGTCCTTGCGAGTGTAGCTGTAGGCTACCGTAGGATCTTCACCCAGCCACACTGCGGTAAAGGTCAAGTTCTTCCCCTCAGTCCCGATGACGACGGCTCCAGCACCCATTGCCTCAATTCGATCGACGCTGTGAGCCACGGCAAGCTCGGACGCCTCGCCACCCGCCCAGGGCACCAGGTAGATATTTGCGCTCGTTCGCCCTTTCCGATGACCCCACCCGTCACCCGTACCGTAGAGTAGATAGTCTCCGATAAAGCGGTTTTGAAAGGTGTAACCCTCCGGCTTGGCGAGCTTGCGGTAGCTTGACGCAGGCGCTGCTTCGGTGCCGTTCGAGAATCTGTTCAAATGCACCCGGAGTAAAGCGACATCACCGGCAGCGAATTCGGCGCCCCACATGCCGTCGCCAGGCGCCTCTGCACGTACCAACACGTTGAGGTGCAGATCTTCGCTTTCCAGAAACGAGAACTGGTCTACCGGGCTCCCTGCCACTTTCAAAGCGGTTGGACCCGAGCCATCGAGCGGCAATCGATAGAGCATCGACTGCGCACGCCTTCCATTCCACCGCCAATCGGTGGTCCAGACATATACCGATTCAGGCGACACGTAGAAGACGCGACCGGGGGCTCCCATCACGGCGGTGGCTTCGCATGACATTTCGGACTGGTCCAGATCGCAGATCGTAACTGTATGGAGGGCAAGATCCGAGGAAGGTTGCTGCTGCTCGACACGATAGACTTTAGTCGCCTTAACTATCCGGCGAAAGTCGCTTTCCTTAGCATCCTTTTTCCATTTACGGACCGCGGGAAATTGACCGAACGGGTCTTCGGTTTCGGGCGACAGGTAGAGTGGAGTATAAAAAATAAGCTTGCTGCCGATAAGACGGCTGGCATAGTTGCGAGATGAGTAGTAGTCGTTTGAGCGCAGATGATAGGTTGATTGGTACGTGAGATTGCCCTTCGAATCGATCTTGAGAGTCCGACTTCGGTACCGCCGCGCTCGTAACTGTATCCGATTACCGCAATGGTCTCACCTGATACAAGCATCTCGGTTCCTCGAACTCTTTAGAGGTACGCCTGAAGATCACCCTTCCAAGGGTTTACCGGTAAGGGAATCAAGTCTGACGCCATTGGCCGACGCAGCAATTAACTGGTCCAAGCGCCTGAGACGCGTCTCGTCTTTCCTGGCACTCATGATCCAGAAGATAAATTTCTTCTTGTAGCCGGGAGGCTGCGCCTGAAAGTAATGCCACGCTTTTTTGTTGGCCTGGAACCTTTCTTGGTGGAGGGAGTCTAGTTTCTGCGGGGCGTTCTCAAAAGAGTAGAGGCCTGAACGCTTGGGATCGCGCAATGCAAAGGCTTTTAAACCCGGGGGCGCCATTCTGCCCTGGGCCATCAGTTCTTGCGCGCGCCTGGTGTTTACTCGACTCCAGATGCTTTTCTGTTTTCGGGGCGTGAAGCGCATGGTGTAACTGGTGTCGTCGACACGCTTCTTAACGCCATCGATCCAGCCAAAGCAGAGCGCTTCGTCTAAGGCTTGGGGATAGGTGATGCTCTTTTTTCCGGAGTGCTTCTTATGAAATCCGACCCACAGCTCGTTCTTCTTGTCGTAGTTCCGTTCGAGCCAATGGCGAAAGCGGGATTGTGAATCGAAAAATTTGATTTGCATGTCTAGATTAAGGGCAAAGTTAGGGCCTCATGGGTGCGGGGGGTCGCTTCGGGTGATGAAAATATCTGTCTACGAAAAAGGGTTCGGCAAAATAACGCTTTCGCCAGTCAGGAGCAATCCGGTCCAGCAGTAAACCCTCTCCCGCACCAAAGGGATAGAACGCCTCACGCTTGGATTTGTCGAACTCTAGCGTGCTAGTGGGTCTTAAACGCCGTTGATTCTGCTTTGGTTCCGCAAAGCCGCTGGGGCGTGAAGGCCATTTTGAAGTTCGCTAACCGCTTGCCATCGAGCTGAGACAGTGGTAAGTTGCTGCCGTTAAAGGCAATCGCCCGGCCCCCCCGCTCGTTGCCTTGGATGCTATTTGTCTCAGAAACTGGGGGGGAAGACGTGAGCGTTATTCGGAATAGTTCCGCTGGGTTCCAACATCAGTTGACCACTCGTTCTCTCTTCTTTTCCACAAACAGCGACGCACCCTTGACGAAAGTATCTTTCGCCGACGTGTGTCAAATCGTCTTGGATAAAGCTATGAGAAAGAATCGCCCAACTTTAGTAACAATCGTGCCCGCGCTCTCATTCCTGCTGACCTGTGTTCTGACGATCCAAGCGCAGGAGATAAAGAAGTCATCGATGGTTTCAGAGGGAAACACTGGTTACAACGAAGCAACCGGTGTAAAAGTCGCTCCGCCCGGAGAAATGTTTTCCGTCTGGATGCCGGGAGCACCCAAAACTGGAACCGAAGCTCTCATGTTTGATCGTGAGCCCGCACTCTTGAAGTATTACGGACTGAGCAAGGATGGCGCCGAGTACGCCGTATTTTCTTTGTCGGGTCTGGAAAGTGACAAAGTTGATCTGGCCCACATGCTAATGCTGGATTTGTACCGGAGATTCATTCCTACTTCGTTGTTGGACGACCCGGAAAGAAACGGAGCTGCCGTTAAAGCAACTTATGAACGGGACAAATTATTGAACGGTTACTCGGGACGCGAATACAGCTTACAGGCGGGCAACCGAACCGGGCGGTGGTACCTCTATTCAATGGGCTCAAGATTTTACGCAATCGCGGCGACAACTGCCGCAACAGACAAGACGTTCGTAAACCGTTTTCTTGGCTCCTTCCTGCTCGGCACAAAAGCCCAAACTGCTGTCGCGCCGGCAGTAAAAGAAGCACCTCCCCCTAAACCCCCAGTCGAGAAAGCACCATCCCCGGCAACAGGAACCTGGCTTGTGATCCTGCAAACACTTTCCAAGGCGGAACGTGGTAAAGCCGATCAGAGGACGAGCGTGTTGCGAAGCCTGGGATATGACGCTCGTGTCGTAGACACTAACCAGTATCCAAAACTAAGAAATGGTTTTCTGGCGGTGGTTCTTGGCCCCTACTCGAAAAACGAAGCGCAGAATGCACTGAAGAAAGTGCGAAGCGTTGCTCCCGACTCATATCTAAAGTCGGGTTGGTAGTTTTGAAGTTAAGATTCAAACGACGGCAGCATTACATCTTACTCCGGCGCGCTGTTGCTGCGCTTTGTATCCTTGTCATCTCAATTCACATACTGATCAACGCCGGAAGCGCCCGGACTCCCGGAAATGCGGGAGGCGCCGAAACCCTTCCGGATACTGAAAGCACTGCCGAGACCACGGACAACGATCACGGCGAAGATGATCTGTGCGATCTCGATGTAGAGGCGCCGATGCCTTTACTCCGCTGTGGTACCCCAACAAAGAGTTTTTTGGCTTTGCGCGAGTTGGTAATCGAAGCCGCTGGTTTTGATTTCCTGAGTAAGTGTGGCGATCTGATGAGACCCAAGAATGCCAGGTCCGACAAAAGTGGAGTCGCTTTCAGGAGCAGGCACAAGGCCGGAGAAGCTTTCGACTACAATCAGGAGGATCCGCGAATATTGCTGGTCCGCGAGCAGAATCAAGGACAGACTTTTTGGCGTACTTATCTGCGTTGCGAAGGGCAGGATCGCAGTATGTGCGTCAAGACGGAACTCGCTACCGATAATGCTGGACTGGTCTCGGCTCATGTGTTTGATTTCACCGCGGCCGCTGAGCGTCTCGGGTGGTATCGAATCGCGGCCCAACGCGGATGGGGTGCGGAACCGTCCAATAAAGAGTTCTGGCACTACCAGCGTGAGGAATCTTCGGAACCCACAATAACTGCAAATCTGGAAGGGCCACTGTCAGCTATCTCGACTGCCGAATTCAGTCGCTGGGAGAGCAACACAAAAACCTACCGTTAAGCAGCTCTCAACTTCGCTCAGGGACTATCCAAAGATAGAGTGTGCGGGTCTCTCCCTTGGCATCAACAAACTTCTCTACTATTTCTGGCGTCCAGCTATCCATGCCAAAACTGTGCGAAACTATCCGGCTACCTGCCTGGGCATGGCGCAGTATTCTCTGCTGAAGTCTTACAGTGGACCACTCGACCAGATAGAGCGTCACAACGGTCGCCGGTGAAAGACCCACGGTCATGGCATCTTGAAGCTTGAACGTCACCAAGTGCTCGACTCCTGCACTTTTGGCATTGTTCTGAGATTCGGTGACCCTGTAAGGTTCCATATCGACGCCGAAGCCCCTGGCGCCGTATTTCCTTGCAGCGCTGATAAGAATCCGACCGTCACCACAGCCCAGATCGTAGACCAGTCGGCAAGCACAACTCGTCTGACTCCTGATTCGGTCTTCGTGGCCGCCGGTGTAACAAGTCCGCAACTTCTTGTTTTTTCAGCAAAGTTTCCTTTTTCGGCTTCTCAGTCGGTGGCGCCATGACTAAAGAGATGCATGAAAATTCAGCCTCTCATTCTCCCCAACCTTTTAGGTTGGGGTTGCACCCCAGCGGGGTGCCATGTTTATAGCCCACGAATACCGCCGCGCTCGCACCCCAGCGGGGTGCCATGTTTATCTCCATGGTACCGCGAATCCAAGACTCCATCACAAGGAACTCGAAAGATATTTCTCATCAAATGCGATATCAGATTTTCGCAATAGTGAAAGGTATTCGTCCCTGAAAGACCACCGTTGGTGATGTAGCTCCTGATGGTTTTGAATGTAGCGAATAATTGTGTCCCATTGCGAGTGGCCATAAGAGAAGGCCCGGTAACCCGCTTGCCAACTAAATCTGCCGCGCACAAGTCGTTTACGGTTAATGAAGCTGGAAGAATCGGATTTGATGTCACGCACAACATTGCACCCCGCCGGGGTGCCGCTTCTTTGACGGGCGGGGCTATAGACATTGCACCCCCTCTAGGGGTGCTCCCGGAGGGGTTAGGTGTTTATAACCCGCGAGCGAATCAATGGACCACCAACCCCGAAGGGGTTAACAACCCCGAAGGGGTTAACTGTTTATAGCCCGCGAGCGAATCAATGGACCACCACCCCGGAGGGATAAAATGTTTATAGGCACGCGTCGGGCTCTTCTCAACGAAGAGATAAAGCCTCGGAGACGAATCGAATTTCGAGCGGGTGTATAGCGAACAACTTGAGATCACAATTTGTGATCTCAAGATTACATTGACGGCCCCCTCGGAGTTCCCGGATTTTCGTAGAGCTCGGAACATTCAAGCGTACCAGCAGAAGAAATCGAAGAAAGGCATCGCTACTCCGAAGACTGATAGGGACATAATCAATAAACGGCTAAAGGTTGCAGAAGAAGATTTCAAGTCGCGTCTGACTATGAAAGGACGTAACAAATGAAAGCTAAAGTCAAAGCCACTAAGAGCGGAAAAGGCAGAAGAAACAGCGACGAGGTCGAGGCTAGCACCGGAAATGTGTTTGCCGACCTTGGCTTCGCAGACTCAGAAGAACGTCTGTTGAAAGCGAAACTAGCCAGCAAGATTGCTGAATTAATCGAGAAGAAAGGTTGGACTCAGGCTCAAACGGCGGAGCGAACATCTCTGGATCAGCCCAAAGTATCACGACTACTCCGCGGTCAGCTTTCCGGGTTTTCAGCGGATCGGATTGTTCGCTATTCTGAATCGACTGGGTCACAGTGTGGAAGTCCGCATCTCGGCAAAGGAACGATCACCAGAGAAATCTCATACGCGCGTTTTGATTGCCTGAGTACCCAAGGAGGCTGTGAATAAGGAACCTCTGATTAAGTCTAAGAAGTTGTAGATGTTCCCTTGGTCTCGGTGTTCTCCGTGCCTCCGTGGTGCCATTTTTCGGCTCAAAAGAAGTTCACCACGGAGGCACGGAGTACACTGAGAATAGAAAATCTACCTCAAACTACTTAATCAGAGGTTCCATAACAATGAAGTTCTTGAAAGCCGTATTTGTATTGGGTTCGTGTAATTTCGTGTGGCTTCGTGGATCTCTTGCGTTGGTTAAGAAATAATCCACGAAAACCACACGAAATGACACGAACCAAGAGCGAATCTTCAGCACTTCGCAGCGACCGGATTAACCTTGAAGAAAGATCTATTGACGAACACCGCACACCAGACCATGAGAATCGCGCCACCTGAACCTCAGTTTCGACCCGAACCTAAAAGCGATTCTCCCTGAAAGGGTTCGCTAATTCCAGCCCAGGGTTGCGCTTTGGAAACCCTGGGAACAGAGCGACACCGTGCGTAACGCGCATACCCTGGAAAGGGTTCGCTAACTCCAGCCCAGGGTTTGCTTTGAAACCCTGGGAACAAAGCGACAACCTTCGACGAATCTATGCCCTTGTTAACGACGCAACCCTGAAAGGGTTGCGTCGCGCGCCGATTCGGTCCGGGCCCCGAGACGTCAAAACGCACCGCAACCCCTTTCAGGGTTGCGAAGAAAAACGATCGACGATTACTTGAACACAGCTATTTATTCGCCTTCGCCTGGTCCAAAGCCTGTTCCAGCTTGTTCCGCAATTCCCGCATCAGCTTTTCCATTCTGTCTATTTTGTCGATTGCCTCTTCGTGTGTGTACTTCCGTGGTGGGTTTGTGCGCGGATTTATCATCTTCAGAAGTTTGTTATAGGCATTGCGCTTTCCTCCGGCGGTGCGAATGTCGAAAAACGATCCCATAGCCTTGTATAGCTCGCCCAGCGCATTAATGGTCTCGGTCGGAATCGGTCCCCCACCTATCTGACCGGCAACAGTCTGAAGAAAATCGGCTACTGTCTGTCCGGCGAGCTTTCGCAGCGGGTCGAACACATAATCCAAAGCGCCCGGCACCTTTGTTTTCGGTCTATATGTAATCAAACCGAGTCTCTTTATGTTGTCGAGTAAGTATTCATGGTCGCTTGCTGCTTTGGCGCCATTCCCACCCTCGTTGCGGCGACGCTCTTCCTCTTCCTTTCGCGCCTTTTCGTCCGCGGCAGCCTTTGCCTCAGAAGCCGCCTTTGCCTCGGCGGCGGACTTAGCCTCAGCAACTCTACGACATTCGTCTTCGACCTCCTTCAAACACTCATCGTATTTCTCTCGCGCGCTTTCGGCCTCGCTTCTAGCAATGTCAGATCCGTCTTGAGCGGTGCCCGCATCAGCCTTCGCTGCATCGGCTGCGGCCCTCGCTTTTATCGGCGTTAGCCTTGGCCTGTTCGGCGGCCTGCTTAAGCTCAGCAGCTTTTGCGAGTCTCTCTTCCCGGGCTTTTCTCAAAGCGTCAGGACCTGAGAGCGCTGCCCGTTGGCGTTGTTGTTCTTCCGAGCTGATCCTGCCGGCTTGCCACTCGCCAAACAGCGCCTCTCTTTTGGCATCGAGCCATTCGCTGTCGGCTTGATCAAAGGTTTCACCGTCGATAGAAATCTTTCCGCCTTCGGAGGTTGGCTGCGCCGCGCGCGCTGCTTTAGCCGCGGCATCGTCAGCGACTTTTGCTGCGTTCTCGGCTTGATCTGAGGCGGCTTTCATCTTATCCGCCTCGCTCTTTGCGGCAGCGGCAGCGGCCTCTTTCTGCTCCGCAAGCAGACGCAACTTCTCACAGTCTTCCCTTTGAATGGCACAAGGATCTTTTTCTTCTGACGTTGAGGCCACTGCAAGAGTCGGATCGGCGGCCGCTTGTTGCGAGGGGGCGCCGCTTGTCGTCGAAGTGGGCTGAGTCGTCGATGGCGCACCGCGTGTGGATGGACTCGGCGCATTTGCAGGACCAGGCGGTTGACCGGGCCCGGGAGGTGGGGCCGTCACGGTTAGGATAACCTGCAACACCTCGCGATCTTGCATGCAGGTCGGCTCCTTCGAGCAGCTTACACAGATGACCAATACGGTTCCCTGGTAAACACCCGGCGCCAGGTTTCGGGTATCAAACTTCACCGGCAAAACTTGCGACTGCCCGCCTCTTACATTCGCCTGGTTCGCAGAGAGGTGTAGGAAGGGAGCGTTCTGAACCTGGATTTGGAATTGATGACTCTTTCGGCAGCGATTCGCCACTGTTAAGTCGCTATTAGCTACTGTGTTGGTTTGGAGAGCTACGTTCCAGGCTGGGGCATCGGGTTGTTGACCAGCAACTACGGTGCAAACGAGGAGCAATACCAAGCTACACGAGAAAGATCGATTCATCAGGTTGCCTCCCAAGGTGGAATTTGAAGAATTGGAGATCGTTGGCGGGTTGTTGGAAGTCGTTGGCGGAGATCGTTGGCGGGTTGTTTAGAAGTCGTTGCCGAAATTATTAGATATCGTTTGCCGGGATTATTAGAGATCGTTTGTCACGGGATTGTTAGAGGTCGTTGGCGGGCCTATTAGAGACCGTTGGCAGGTTGTTGGACATCGTTTGCGGGATTGTTAGAGATCGTTGGCGGGCCTATTAGAGATCGTCGGCAGGTTGTTGGAAATCGTTGGCGGGTTGTTAGAGATCGTTGGCGCGATTGTTAGAGATCGTTTGCGGGATTAGAGGAAAGAAGAACCAAGCCAATGTCATTACTAGCACCGTATTGCGGAGCGAGTCAATGCTTGTCGCTAATTTTGTAGCTAATTCCAGCCCCGGGTTTCAAAGCAACAAACTCTGGGCTCCAACTCACCAACGCTTCAGCGTTATGATTTGTAGGGGTGGCCCGCAACTTCATAGTTGGCTCTCTTTTCGTAGCTCATGCTTCGGTTTTTCTCCTCCGCGTATGCTACTTTGTAGCGGAAATAGGCCGCATGAAACTCATTCTCCGTGGCCACCCCTCGTTTTGGCCTTCACACATGCAGACAAACCACCCGGGGCCACGGCGGGTCACCCCCTGTCTCACCCGATGACCTTGGCAAAAAAAGGACACGCGACCTCCTCTTCAACCATTGTGAGTAAGGCCGTGTGCTCCTCTTCCTCTCCGTAGCAGTCAACGGTCGCTTCGTCAATCAACTCATCCAGCAGCGCTTTGTTGATCCGTCTGGACATTCTCAGAAGAGTTTGAAGTAAGATTCCTGGCCCAGATGCCTCATGTAGCGATTGCCAGTGTGGGCCGCGAACCACGGTCACCGATGTCAATCCAAATCATCGATCTAAACCGACAACTTCTCCCAATGGGGGACTTGTTGTGAAGCCGAGGCAGAGTGTCTTAGAGCGGTATTCCCAAAAACGCTGAAACTGCTCGCGCCGCAACCAGCTGCGCACCGCCTTCAGGTTGTATCTGACCAACTCTGCCAGCTGGTAAATTGCTTGTCGCTGAGGTTGCCCGGTTGCTTCAACAAACACCACCGCGAGTGCTTCAAGAGCGGTTCGTCACCATCGGCTTGGAGTTGCCGCGCTTCGCTTGCCCGCACTTCATCGATCGCCTTGTTCATCTTGGCCATGATGTGAAACCGGTCCAGAATGTGCACCGCCTGGCCGGCCCGCGCCGCGATCACCTGCAGATAAGGCCCCCATATGTCCAGAATAGACCGTGATCCCCCACAGCGGCACATACTCGAAATCCCGTGCCGCTGCGGTCGTACCCAGGCGCTACCCGGGCGCACCTCGAACAGATGGGTTCCCGTTCCGGCGCGCCTCAATCTTAATCTCAAGGCTCACGTTCTTTTCTCGCCACTTGCTTTCGGCGTACACAAATGACTTGTATTTTTCTACGCGATTGAGGATAGTCTGCAGTTGCATCCTGTCGGACTCCGGTATTGATGTTTTGTTGCAGATTCATCTTTTAACCGAAACTCTGGCAGGATGCATCTATTTTCCGGAGCACCCTTTCATGTCAAAGAACTAAAGTTCAAGCGCCGTCGCCACGCAATTTATCTTATCGCCCGTTTTTGGTTTTGCTTTTTGTTGCTTAGCCGAGCAGTAGCGCACGCTGTGGGCCAGTTTTTACCCACAGATTCTCCGGAAGACCCTAGTTTTCCTGGCACCCTTTCATGTCAAAGAAGTAAACATTCAAGCTTCGTCGCCACGCAACTCAACTTATCGCGCGTTTGTTCTTTTCACTTTTGTTGTTTATCCGAGCAGTTGCGCACTGTTGGCGAGTTCTTACGCACAGATTCTCCGGAAGATCCTATTTATTGGACCAAGCTGAGTCGTCTTCAGCACCGTGGCGCGCCAGTTGGAGTTCGGTCGTGCCTCACGAATCCTTTGGCAAATGCCCCTCAACTAGTGCAAAATAACCCCTACTCGCCCTACATCTGTTTGCTAGGCTAATGCTTGGCACGAAAACAAGAGGACCCTCAATCGACATGACCCAACCTACTCCCTCGGTCTTACTAAACCTCCAAGGCGATTTCTACACCAGATTTATTGATGGCAAGAAGTACTCGAATGAAGCGTTGGAGGCGATTAAAGCAACCGTAAAGAAACTGCTTGAGCAGCCGACGAGCATTAACAAGCCCGGTATGCTCCTTGGGAAAGTTCAGAGCGGGAAAACCAAGACCTTTATGGGCATTATGGCTCTTGCTTTCGACAACGCGTTCGATGTTTGCGTTGTTCTGACAAAAGGAACGAAAGCGCTCACGAAGCAGACCTTTGAACGGCTTGAGAAAGAGTTTGCGCCATTCAATACCGAAGATCTTGTCCAAGTGTTCGACATTATGACGATTCCATCCAGCCTCACAGCTTGGGAACTCAACCAAAAGCTGATCTTCGTGGTAAAGAAGCAAGCCGACAATCTGAATCGACTAAGCAAGGCGTTCTTTGAAACCTATCGGAGTTTGAGCAAAAAGAAAATGCTTATCATCGATGACGAAGCTGACTACGCCAGCATTGGTTTTAAGAACACTAAGGAAGAAGGAGTCTTAATTAACAAGATTGCCGGCCAGATTGATAATCTTAGAAAGGACCTCGCAGACTCCTCTTTTCTGCAAGTCACAGCGACGCCTTACTCTCTCTATCTTCAGCCTGACAATCTAGAGATCCCAGCAACCCAGCAGGCTTTCAAGCCCATTAGACCGGCGTTCACGGAACTGGTGCCTGTTCATGATAACTATATTGGTGGTAATTACTATTTCTATGACAGCCAGGAACAGGGCTCTATAGCCTCATTCTTGCATGAGCCAGTTACGCGCGATGAATTGGAAATATTCAAGAAG
>DATKDA010000134.1:0-5380 GCA_035512935.1 Pyrinomonadaceae bacterium
TGTGAATTGAAAACCAAGATCGGACTTTTTGCAATGAGCGCTTGGGTCCACTTCGGAACCTGTGAACTATACAATGGAGCGGCGGAATCCTTATTTGTGTGAGCTCTGTTCGTGTGATTTCGTGTGTTTTAGTGGATCGTCTCTTTGGTCGGTTAAGAAGGACCCACTAAATCCCACAAAATGAGCTCCGTCGGCCACGCCGAAACCAGGAACCATACTTGTGGCGCGGACTAAAAGGATTGCTTTGGTGTCAGATAGGTTCTTGGAAGCGCTGGAAGAGCAGCGTATTATCTGAATCATGTTGAATGCTGGAGTTCTCACTTTCAAGGAGTTTGCCGTGAGCGAACCGCTGCCGCTGGCGACAATTCAGCAGGCCATTCTCGAGTTTTTGAAAGGCCGGGACGATGTGGTCGTGTTTGGCGCTACCGCTGTCAACGCTTATGTTGGCGAAGCTCGAATGACAGAGGACATTGATCTCATTTCCTCACGCGCGGCCGAACTTGCAGAAGAATTGTGCCAGCACCTGGGCCAACGCTTCCATATCGCGATTCGCGTGCGTGTGGTCGGTGGGGGTAAAGGTTACCGAGTGTTCCAGATCAAAAGCTCAGGCAATCGCCACCTCATTGACTTGCGCCCGGCGGCATCTTTACCAAAAGCTCAGCGAATTGAGGACATTCTGGTGATGACTCCTGAAGAACTGATCGCGCGGAAGGTCATCTCTTATCGGGCACGTCGCGGCCAGCCAAAATCCGGAACTGACTGGCGTGATCTCGCTCTTTTACTGCTTACCTTTCCTGAGTTGAAGAGTGAAACGGGGCCTGTGGCGGAATCGCTGCACGGACTCGGAGCCACTAAAGAGGTTTTAAATACCTGGCGGGAGTTAGTTGCGCTTGAGTTCTCATTGCCCAGTGAAGAAGACGAATTTACGTGAGACGGGCAAGCCAGTTTAAGCTGTTTCGATAAGGGCCTTTGCCCTCTCCAATTCAGAGAAACAAATATGCCAATTGGAACCGCGCTTCATCAAAGAACCGCAGCACTCTGTGAAAGCCTTAATTATCGCGAATGGTCCGGCTATTACGCCGTCAGTGCTTACGAAACTCATCACGAACATGAATACAACGCCATTCGCAATGCTGCGGCGCTAATCGACATCTCTCCGCTCTTCAAGTATCGCGTCACCGGCAATGACGCGACGCGATTGGTGGACCGCATCATCACTCGCGACATGCGGAAAGTTTCCGTGGGCCAGGTCATCTACACTCCCTGGTGTGATGAGCGTGGAAAGACAATCGACGATGGCACGGTCTCACGCCTCGAAGAGAACATTTATCGCTGGACCGCCGCCGATCCAAGTCTGCGGTGGTTCACACTGAATGCAGCCGGTCTGGATGTTCATATCGAGGACATCTCGGAGAGCGTGGCGGCGCTGGCGGTCCAGGGCCCCACTTCAGGTCGATTGCTGAAGAATCTGGTTGATGGCGCCGATATCGAGAACCTGAAGTATTTTCGGGTGACAAGCGGTCGCATTTCGGGGGCGCCGGTGGATATTTCGCGTACCGGGTACACGGGTGATCTTGGTTATGAGATCTGGGTGGCCGCAGAGCAGGCTTTAGAGGTTTGGGACACGCTGGTGGACCAGGGGCAGGCCTTCGATATTCACCCGGCGGGCATGCTTGCGCTCGATGTGGCGCGCATTGAGGCTGGATTGTTGTTGATTGACATCGATTTCAACAGCAGCAAGAAGGCCCTGATTGAATCACAGAAGTATTCGCCTTTCGAAATGGGATTGGGACGACTGGTCCACCTCGATAAGAACCGGTTTGTCGGACAGGCAGCGTTAAAGTCCGAAAAGGAGCGCGGTGCGGCGCGTAGGATCGTAGGTCTCGAGATCAACTGGCCCCAGGTCGAGCAACTTTACGAACAGGTCGGTTTGCCGCCGGCAGTTTCTCCAATAGCGTCGAGAGTTGCAGTGCCGGTCTATAAGGATGGCGTACAGATCGGCAAGGCGACTTCGAGCACGTGGTCTCCAGTATTGAAGAAGATGATTGCGCTTGCCACTGTTAGTTCTGGCTGTACGAAGCCAGGTACACTATTGGAGTTTGAAGTGACAATCGAGGCTGTTCGCCATCGTGTAGGAGCGACAGTGGTGAAGACGCCGTTTTTTAACCCCAAACGCAAGACTGCCACACCAGTCGCTTGAGTTAGTAAAAGAATCAACGTAAGGATTCAACCTCTCATTCTGCCCTACCTTTAGGTTGGGGGTTCAGGTCGGTCGTAGGTTGGACCTGCGAAGAATGAGAAGTTCGCCCGTGGTGAAAATCGACCTTTCATTCTCCCCTACCTTTTAGGTTGGGGGTTCAGGTCGCGTCATCGTGCGCAGAACCATTTTAATGGTTTCCGAAATGAACCGGACATAAGAGGCAAGCCGCCACATGCGCATTCCGGACATCATCGCGAATGAAATGGCTGGGAGTGGTGAGCGCAGGGAAACCATTAAAATGGTTCAGTTCATGCCGGTGCCGCTGAACCCCAACCTAAAAGGTTGGGGAGAATGAGAGGTTTGAGTTCTGTGACACAGCCCCTCCTGTAGGGAGAAAGGTTAGGGAGGATGAGAGGTCGATTTTGACTCAACCTGTGTCGTTTGGGGGATTTTGCTCGATCCGGTTATGCTAAAGATTCCAGTTTGATTCTTCTTGGTCCACGTGAAACTAGATTCAATCAAAGAACTACTCGACCTTTACAATCCCAACGCCGAGTTGGAGCAAGCTTGGACCATCCCGTCGCCGTGGTATATCGATCCACGCATGGCGGAACTCGAGCGCCGCACGGTCTTCTCGCATTCATGGCAGGTAGCGGGTCGGGCCAGTCAAGTCAGCGAACCAGGGCAGTACATCACGGCAGCGATTGCCGGCGAGTCGATTGTCATCGTCCGCGGCAGTGACAATGTTCTTCGTGGCTTCTACAACGTCTGCCGTCACCATGCGGCTGCTGTGATGACTGAGCCCGAAGGCACAGCCCAAACCCTGCGCTGCCCGTATCACGGTTGGACCTATTCACTTGCCGGAGAACTAAAAGGAACCCCGGATTTTGCAGGCGTTCGCGACTTTGACCGCTCAGCGAACGGCCTGCTTACCGTCGAAACATCGGCGTGGGAGAAGTGGATCTTTGTTCGACTCGACAACGTGAACGAACCCCAAACGCTCGAATCTTTTCTTACCCAAAACCTCATCGAACAAGTTCGCCCTCTCGCGCTCGACAATCTTCACTGGTTTGAACGCCGCCACTACACTTTTGAGTGCAACTGGAAAGTGTTTGTCGATAACTATCTCGATGGCGGCTACCATGTTCCTCATCTTCACAAGGGCTTAGATAGCGTGCTCGATTACAGCAACTATATGATCGAGAACGGTGAACGCTTTTGCCTGCAATGGAGTCCTTTAGTGAGCGCCGGTGCTGAAGCGCAGACGGGCGCTGTCAGAAAAGGCGAACGGGCTCTCTACTACTGGATCTATCCTAATTTCATGATTAACTGGTACGACGGAGCGATGGACACAAACCTGGTTATTCCTAGAGGCGTCGATCGCACCGAAGTTATTTTCGATTTCTACTTTCCGGATATTTCCGAAGCTGCAAGCGAGCACAACCGGGCGAGCATCGAGGTGGGCCAACGTATTCAGGACGAAGACGTGGCAATCTGTCATTCGGTACAAAGGGGTTTGAACTCACGCGCCTACACAGCGGGGCGCCTCTCGGTGCGTCGCGAGGGTGGTGAGCATCTGTTTCACCGCTTGCTCTACGCAGATCTCAAGGCTGGGGCTGCCTGAGAGCTGTAAGTATCGACGGGGGTCACTTACTTCAGCAAATACTCTCGCATAAACATCACCGTTGCATAGAACTGAAAATCCTGGTTCTTCTTCTTCGCAAAACCATGACCTTCGTCTTTTGCCATTAGATACCAGACGGGAGTGTTGTTTGAACGCATGGTGCTTACCATCTGTTCTGCCTCATTTAATGGCACCCGCGGGTCATTTCCACCCTGAACGATAAACATTGGCTTGGTGATGCTCTTGGCGTGGTTGAGTGGTGCAATCCGCTCCATAAACTCACGCATCTTTGGATCACGTTCGTCACCATACTCCGCGCGGCGTAAATCACGCCGGTAAGCTTCCGTACGCTCAAGGAATGAAACCAGATTCGATATGCCTACCACAGGAAGCGCGGCCCGAATCCTATCGCTATATCGCTGTGCCACTGCGAAAGTCATGTGTCCGCCATAGGAACCTCCGGTAACCATGATTCGGTTTGCGTCAAGGCGAGGTTCTTTGGCGATCCACTCCAGCAAGGTACCAATATCTTTATAAGAATCTTCTCGCAAAAAGCCGTTGTCGAGCTGGAGAAAGGTTTTGCCAAAACCAGACGAGCCGCGCACGTTGGGAAAGAGAATCGCAACTCCCATCTCATTCAAGAAATAGTTGTTGCGCCCCAGGAACCCCGGACGCGCCTGGGATTCGGGTCCACCGTGAATGTTGATAACCACCGGGCGAGGGCCAGTGAATCGAGCGGGAGGCATATAGAGAAAGCCGCTGATCATGCTACCGTCAAAAGTCTTCCACCGCACAACTTCTGCCTCAGAAAATTCCTGTGTGTTGAGGCCTCCCGTTTCACTGTAGGTCCAACGTTCCACCTTACCCGTTTGGATATCGATTGAATAGACGTCTGCCGGTGATCGAGCAGAGGTAAAGACGAATCCCAGGTCTCGACCGTTGCTATGCCATTCAACGCCGCCAATCAATCCTACTGGCAGTTTTGGCGCTGGCTTCTCCTTGCGTGTCTTAGTATCGAGTAGACGAAGCTTACTTACCCCTTCCTCGTTCGTAACAAAAGCGATCGTGCTCCCGTCAGGTGAAAGCTCAAATGAGCCAACGTCCCACTTAATATGGTCCGTCAGGAATGTATGTTCCTTTGTTGCAAGATCGACATAGGCCAACCGACGAAACTCTGAATCCTTATCTGTCGTCACATAGAGCCCGCGTCCATCTTTACTGAATTGCGCTCCGCCGTAAGCAACTTTCTCCTTCCCACCTTTTGGTGTTAGCAGCGTCTTTTCACCGGATTCGACATCAACGAGCCATGCATACGTCTCGTTGGCGGAAATGAACTCTCCCAGCACCAGTTTGCGATCGTCGGGGGACCAGTCACCTACACCCCAGCCTCCGCCTGCCAGTTGCAACAAGCTTCGATCGCTCTTCGGATCGCTCGGATTGATGAGGTAGAGATCCACATCGCGTCCGGTACGACGAGTTGAACCATAAACCGCGAGGTTGCCTGAGTTGGACCACCGCCATCCGGTGTTGCGAGATTTTCCGTCGGTGAGCAGCGT
>DATKDA010000135.1:0-8103 GCA_035512935.1 Pyrinomonadaceae bacterium
CGGCGATTATTGGAGAGAACCCGGAAGTTTTTGGCTTGAATACTCCGCCCCTGTCGGAGTTAGCTAATCAGTAGTGTGAAGACCTAACGAGACACCCTGGGGTTTTAGAGACTCTGTCAAAAATCGAGAAGATGCCGTCGCGGGTCCGAGCCGAGGGAACTGACCGACCCCGGAGGGGTGGAATGTTTATAGGGCACGACCCGTGAAGGAATTCCCCCACCCCAGCGGGGTGGAATGTCTATCGCGCCGACAAAAAGCTCAGTTGCTGACCCGTTATGCTCTTGAACCATTGACTGTATTCTAGCCGCCCAATGAACATTCCACCCGCTGGGGTGGGGGAATTCCTTCCAGGGTCGTGTGCTATAAACATTCCACCCCCTCCCGGGGTGTGTCCGGTTCTTCGGCCTTGAACGGCAGACGGCTTCTTCCCGATTTGACACAGCCTCTTTACTTGATCCAGCAGTGTTAATCTCCACCAGACCGGCTTAGTTGAACGCGTTGCGACCTAAACCGCACTTTTTCTTAGCCGCACGGTGCTCGCGCCATTCGCGAGTGGGATCGTCATCCGGATCCGGCGTCTCTTGAGGCGGCCGCAACTCCTCGGGTACGTTTCGCAGATTCACTCGAATACGGGTCCAGGTGGAAGATCGACCGCGCATCGTATCAACCAATATATCCTCAACAGTAAGAAGCCTGGCCACGCCTGGCCTTCAGCGCCGTCTACGAATCGTTTGAGAACTATCGGCCAGTCTTCAATTCCTGCGAGTGCACCAGAGCGATTGCAAGGTAGTAGCGTACGAGATCGAGTTTCGAAAGCTTTGTTTGGCGTGAAAAGTAGGGCTTGTCGGGATGGGTTATCCTAACCTCACGACCATCAACCGTCAGCACCTCGACGGGTTCGTTCTTCTTCACACAAAGAGGCGAGCACTTTAACGATTTGAGTGAAACTGTGCGTTTGGGATGATTTGAGCCGAGCAGGACTCGAACCTGCGACCCACTGGTTAAAGGTTCAATATCGCGGCGTTAATCGTCGTCTCAAGACGTGTAAGCGATTCTAGGATTTGGTCAAGTGAGGGCGCCTCTTCAAAGAACATTCGATCCCTTCGCATCTTCTCGTAATCTCTCCCCAATGCCTCCAGGCGCGCTTTGACAGGTACCAAGTGAATGTGGCCACTGAGGACTTCGTCATAGTTGTCACTTGCCCTCAGGAAAAAGATCTTCTTGTGCTCTACTACGTGGTTCAATAAATCGAGTTGCGCAATTGCACGTTCTGCGATTTCTGACTTGGCAAGCTCATGAAGGTCATAGTAGTGGCGCGATATGCGCTCGGCAGTAGCTTTCTCATCCGGTCGGTGGTACTCCGAATGGAGGAGAGTTGCCTTTTCCCAAAAAGTTCGTTCGGCCGCGAGGACTTTTAGCGCGTATGCCGGTATTTTAAAGTATCTTGGGAAGTCCTCTGCTGCATAAGGGGTGATCGAGAATTTGTCGGCAGGCCAGTGATCTGAACGTGCACCGAACTCAATTTAACACGCTCGGTTTTACATAAGGGTTTTCCTCAATAACTCCTTCCTCCCCTTCCGTTGGATACGCAAATAGTAAAGACTGACCATCGGGATCGTTTTCGGATAGAGCGATGTCCCATCGTTGGTTGTCTTGATTATCACGCGGACCAATGATCCGTTCAGTTGAGGCAATTAATTGCGAAAGGATCTCACCACTCACTTTGGCCTTGCAGACTTCTCGAAGCTGGTTGATGGTTTTCTTTTGCTTTGAGCGGCTCTCGATGTTCTCGGGATCATTGTCTCCTTCAAAACCGAGATACCTGCGGTCGATTGATATGTCGATGTCTTCAGAAAATCGCTTGATCGCATGAAAGACCTTAGATAGTGAAGTTCCTCCCTTGAAGATCAAGTGCTGACCGACGCCGGGCAAATCGAACAGTTGTTTTAAGGTCCAGCAAACCCAGAAATCCTTCTCAATTATTTGGCGGGTAACACCCCGCTTGTTGGCAGACTCCTGAAAGAGTTCGATTCGTTCGGCGTTAGACAGAGCAGCGACGATGTCCATTAGCTAAGAGCTGCGATTTCGGCGACGACGGGGCGCAGCCAATCAGGAACAGCATCTATGTCCTTTTGCAGTGCTCGCTTGTCATTCGCAGAAAGCGCACGTTTCAACTTATCAATCGTTCTTGCGTCAATATTATCCGTGCCCAGGTATTTAAGCCCCTGAATAATAGTGCCGATAGGCGTACCCGCGCCCACCATACTCCGTGGTGAAGCATGTCTTAGCTCGATTGTTTGGTTGCCTATCCGAAATCGCCTTGATTTTCCGCTAGTCAGATAGACTACGTGCGCTGGAACTTGAGTGGTTAAGCCAAGTGCGTTAGCGGCGTGTGCGCCAGTAAGTTGTAATTTGCTGTTTGTTCGATCCGCAAGAGTCTTTGCCAGGACTTGAGGGGATGGACTCAGCGGTCCCAATTTTGGACTTATCTTGGGATAGTCATAAACTCCCCTCATAAGACGTCTGATCAAGCCTTTTCGCGCTAGCCGTGAGAGGGCCTGATCAACGGCCGGCCGCCCCCCCAGATCCAAAAAGTCCTTAGGCGTATAGGCCAAACCACGTCCCTTGGCTCGAACCCGTTTAAGTATTGTATTTGCTAAGTTTGCCGTCACTTTTACCGATTCTTTCTGTCAGAAAAAGTAGCACCTTTTTCTGACAGCAGCAAGGGGCCGGATTTGACGTTACCGTTCCAATGGCGCCTAAGGGTATATATTCACCTAAGGAGCCATTGAACGGGCGCGTGGATAATCAGTCGGTCAATATACCTCAGGTCTGTTGGCAGTGTGTTGGGGGTTCAACAGATATTCAGAAAACAACTCCGATCTGCGAAGTCCCGGATCGAATCGACTTTCGATTCTCACGGAATTACCTCTGTCGGAGTTCGGCAACTACAAATGCTGTTGCAAAAGAATCGCCGAAATTGGATGTTACTCCTGAGCTTCTACGAAATTCCTTCAATTCATGCGCCGCTACCCCGGGGCGTTACAATGCCAGCTGATCCTTCCGGTTTGCCGCCTACGGCAACGAGCGACGAAGAGCGGGAGCGCGCCCTAAGTGAATTGTTCGCAAGCTGGGACGCGCACCCTGTTCGGCCCGACGCTCCCCGGCTGACCCGTGACGAAATGCATGAACGCCGTTGACACGAATGTTTTGATCTACGCGCGCGACCCGCGCGACCCTGTGAAGCAACAAAAGGCGCGCGCTCTCACCGCCAACCTCACTGACGGCGCGCTGCTTTGGCAAGTCGCATGTGAGTTCATCGCCGCATCGCGCAAACTCACGGCCGTCGGTTACACGCAAGCGCAGGCGTTGGGCGAGTTGGAGCGATTGCGTGTATTGTGGAAGCTAATCCTGCCTTCAGACAACGTATTTGTCCGCGCTGAACAATTGACGACAAGCCACAAGCTTTTGTTCTGGGACGCGATGATCGTCGCGGCGTGCATGGAGGGCAGCATCACGCGCCTATACACGGAAGACTTTGACAATTCATTCAAACAAATGACGGGCGTCGAAATCGTGAATCCCTTTTAAAGCCGCGCTTAGTAGAAGGCCGGATAGCCGGAAGTTGGAAGAATCGAAAAGCAAGAGGATAATTGAATTGCTCACAATGCTTTTCTTGGCAACAAAGTGGTGAGCCGAGCAGGACTCGAACCTGCGACCCACTACTTGAAGAGTTTTGTCAGTTAGCTAACGCATGGAACCAGATGGTCCAAGTCGATTTCAGTTATTTACTGATACCCCGCCCGCTTGGTGTAGTGCCCTCGGTTGCTTGCGTCTTCTTTGTTGGTCCTTCTATTCCCGAGTGGGCCGGTCCCCAATCGGGATCATTATGTGAGCGTAAGGCGTACCTTTCCACATCACCCAGGGGCCGCCGTTCTTGGGGTCGGTCGGCAGCGCATCCAGTTCCTTGAGGTTGGGCACGATCACCATGAGGTGAGGACCGGAAACCACCCATTTGTTATCCGGAGTGGGGGCTGTTGCGAAGGGATCGGTGTTTGACGCACCCGCATCCCCCGCCATCATGTAGGCCGTTCCCACCCGGTCAATCCTCAGTTCCCCCTTCGTCTTCCAAGCATGCGCCCACTTAAGCCAGGTTTCGTCCAAGCACATCGGCGTATCTTTGAAGCCCGGCGGCGATGGCATACAGGTCCAGCCATTGCTTCCTTTGAGGAGGATTTTGTCATCCCAATCCATGAACGTTGCGTTCTCCGTAATGGAAGGCGGCGCGGCCTTCTTTGCCTCTTCGATCTTGGCGTCGGTATCGGTCTGGGCCAGCAGACCAGCCGGAAGCAGGACGAGAGTTGCTATAGCGGCAAGAAGAATCCGGAACATTGTTTTTCTCCTCTTGTGGTCGTTTTGAGCAATTGTATCATGCCCATAGCAGCGATCATATCCAGCCGATTGCCCGCAATCAAACCGGCGAACGCTAGGCATCACCCGCGCCCCTGCGCAACTTCCATGAGAGACTTCGTGATGGGCTCGCCATTTGCGCCTGACCTCCTTTAGTTCAAAGTAACCATTGAGGCTGAATGCTCCCGTTCTTCTGGTAGTAGATCGCGGGCGATTTAGCACCAGAAAGGGGTCACAGTTTTAGTCACAGTTTGGTTTTGGATTCGGGCGGTCGTAACGGCCACCATGACGACTAAAGTGTCAAGAACTTTAACCGAATTTAGGCCAAAACTAGCGGAAAAACTCTTGACATGGCTTGGATTTGAATTGAGCCGAGCAGGACTCGAACCTGCGACCCACTGGTTAAAAGTCTTAAAGAGCGTGTTTAGCACCGTCCAGCACGGTACACATCAGTCAGTGTTTATCGGTATTTTATGAGAATTATGACTAACGCTGTGCAGGCCTGTACGGCAGTGTTGGCACACCACAGGCACACCGCCACACTTTTTTGCCTGTTACCAAAAGTGGCGCGTTTGGACCACGTTCGCGGGCTTAGGACACTTTATAAGACAAGGTGTTAAGACGGCCCGTCCACCAGCAAACTAAAGAACGAAGATCTAAAAACCACCGAGCCGCTGGCCCTGCTAAATTGTCCCCACTGCGGCGGCCAGCTCACGCTGCTCGGCCCACTCACTCCCAGAGGTCGCCCCCCATGAAACTCCCGCCGCCACCTACTCTCTTTCTATTATCTCCCGCCGTCGGCCAGCACCTTTCTCGTCCTCAACTGCCGAACTCTGTCTGCAGCCACTTAACTCTATCGGCAACCACAAAAAAACCAGCCTCACTGGCTGGCTTCCTCTACCTCCGGCTCGGCCATCTCTCGCCTGACTGCTCTTTTCTCCCCGCGCAGCCCCACTTTCCCTCAGCCCTAATCTCAAAAGTTCATCATTCAAATTCCAAGTAGCCCTAACCCGGCTTAGTTCAACACAGAATTGTGTGGCGGCTCGTTGACCCTACTCAACCTTGCCTCCATTCACCGCGCCACACGAATTCTTAATACGTTCGGCTGCTTCTCATTCCCTTCTTTTCCGGATCAACAGGAGCCGTTGACAACCCGTCTGTCAGACAGAAGGCACAATATTCATGTTCATGCGGAAGAGGTTGGTCGGATCCCACGCGTTCTTCACTTTGACCAATCGATCGTAGTTCCGGCCATAGGCAGCGCCGGTGCGCTCGGTCTCGTCTTCGTCTGCATAGTTCACGTAGATTCCCTTGTCATACGACGACAACGTCGCGTGGAGCTCCCGCGTCCACGCCATGTTCTTCTCATCGTCGGCCGGTTCCGTCCAGCCGGCAGTGATGCCGAAGTTGTAGGGGGCGTCCCTATGGGGAAAGGCGGTGGCGTCGGGCGGGATTCGACCGATCGCACCGCCCATGCATTCGAAGAACACCATGGTCAGGGGCCCGGACAGCGGGTCGACGCCGCGGACCAGTGTATCGATGGCGTCGTCAGTCATCTCCTCCCAGAATCCAGACTTACCGTACCAGCGGTTTCCGGGCTTCTGCGCTTCATCGAAAGCCTTCTGCAATGCTGTGTAGGGCATCGGCTGGAGCGCATCGAGAATAGGGTCGCCGAACGCACGCAGCGGCGCGAGCGCCTCCGCGGCCTCGCGGACAGGGCCGGCGTAGCAGGCGGCGAAGAAGAGGCCGGTGCGGCCCTGGTGCTTCTCTGGGAACGGCGGCTCTTTCGGAATGCGGCCGAAAATGGCGTAACACGCGACTTCATCCCGTGCGTCAGCGGTGAAATCCCGGTAGAACCGCAGGCCTTCCGCGGCGGCCTCGAAGGGATGAATGATGAAGCCGCCGAGCACCTCCGGCCCCACCGCGTGAACCTGGAACTCAAAGGATGTGACTACGCCGAAGTTGCCGCTGCCGCCCCGGAGCCCCCAGAAGAGATCCGGGTTCTCATCCTCGCTGGCGCGGACAAGCTGCCCAGCGGCAGTGACCACGTCTGCCGACAAGAGGTTGTCGCAGGCGAGTCCGTATTTGCGCGCCAGCCAGCCAACGCCCCCGCCCAGCGTCAGGCCGGCTACTCCGGTGTGAGAGATAAGCCCTCCCGTAGTGGCTAGACCAAAGGCCTGTGTCTCATGGTCGACATCGGCCCAGGTCGCGCCGCCCTGAACGTGCACGGTCCCGCCACCCGGCAACACCCGTACGGCGCGCATGAGCGACAGGTCGAGCATGAGGCCACCGTCGCACACTGACTTGCCGGCAAAGCTGTGCCCGCCGCCGCGGACGGCCAAGAGCAGGTCACGCTCCCGGGCGTAATTCACCGCATGGATCACGTCGGCAACGCCACGGCACCGGACGATAATGGATGGCCGGCGGTCAACCATGCCGTTAAAGACCCGGCGAGCCTCGTCGTAACCTTCCTCGCCGGGCCCGAGGACATCTGCCCGAAGTTGGCCGTTCCCCTTGAGCGTGCTGGTCGCAGTGGTCGGCTCCATGTGCTTGTTCCCTTTTCGATTTGAATTACGTGCGTTAGCAGCCTAACGAATAGGATTCTTTCCAAAGTCTCGCCGCCTGTCAAGATGGAGTAAACACAGGTCCGGCTAGGCGGCGAGCACTGCGGAAAGAATCAGTTGGACTAAACCGCCAAACACAGATGAAACAGCAAAGTGTATATAACGTTACGTAAGGCAATTTCTAATGATTATATGGATCTTGCTGTATCTGCTGTGTCTGGTGTATCCGGCTGAATAATTAGCCGTTACTCTGTTACTACTGTTACCATTAACCACGAGGTCAGGTTGAATGAGCTGTGGGCAAAATCAGGTTCTGGTGAGGCTGGCGGTTGAGATGGTTGCTTGAGCGCTTGAGAGGGCTTAGACTTTCACCTTACCGCTTGAGTTAGCGGACGAAGACCCCGGTAGCAATGTCGCTCAATGGATTTTGGACCACGCCAAGGGATGAGCTGTGCGCCACGTGCAGTTCCGTGAGGCATGGGAAGACTTTTGCCTTAGTGAATTACCCCCGATGTAAGAATCCTCTGTGCTAAGAGGGGAGATACCCGATGTCAATTATGATGAAAGCCGTAATGTCATCGCTGTTGACACCCATCGCGTCGCCATCTCCAATCACCGGTTGCTCAAACTCGAACCCGGCCACGTCACTTTCACCTGGAAAGACTATCGGCACGGTAATCGGCAAGGTTTGCTCACGCTCACGGTCGAGGAGTTCATGCGCCGCTTTCTCCTGCACGTCCTGCCGCGCGGTTTCCAACGGCTGCGTCAATTCGGCTTGCTCAGCAATCGCGCCCGCGCCACAAAGTTAGCTCGCTGCCGCCAATTGCTCGGCGTCGCACAAACGCCTCCCAGTTTTATGGACGCACAGCAGCCCGACAGCCAAGCGCTTTTTCAAGCACTCACGGGCGATTCACTCACACGCTGCCCGGCCTGTCAGCAGGGGCAGTTGCGCCCACTCGAAGCTTTCGGGCCATTATCACCATTGGCCCACCTGCCCCGCACCGCCACCAGGCCCATCCGATTCGATTCTTCCTAAGTGCCTAGCATGACTGACTCGCCCATCACATGCTCGGCTTATCCAGCGATGCCAGAATGGCTACGCCCTCGTAGTCTGCGCGGTGTCTGCTGC
>DATKDA010000136.1:0-15231 GCA_035512935.1 Pyrinomonadaceae bacterium
AAAACGACGGACCCCAAGAGACTCTAAAGGGCGTCACAAGCAACGCTTGTTTCGCAGGGTCACCGAAGATATTGGGCACCCCCGCTTGCGCGAATTGCTGGCGTCCGAAATTACTCTGATGCGCATATTTGACGACAACCAATGGGACGCGTTTGAGACAGCCCTGAACAAGGCCATACCGATCTATCGAACGATGCCTCTGTTCGATGAAATTGAGAAGTACAAAGGCGATACCGCAAAACTACTACACTAGCGGACCAGCTCAAAAATGAATATCAATTATCGAAAACTTGATGACGCCACCCGACCGGAGGGCTATTCGCTCTACCCGTTGCTTCAGGTGTTTATCCGGCATGGTGTTGACATGCGGCCTGTGTTAGCGCTGGTCGATTCAGGCGCGAGTGATTGCATCTTCTCGGCTTCGCTTGGCGAAGTTGTGGGCATAGACGTACCAACGGGGAGGCCCTTTGAATTCCACGCCTTTGACCTGAAGGACGTCCGTGGTTTTATCCACACGGTACAGCTACAGGTAAGCGGATTCCCGCACTGGATTGATATTGAGGCTGTATTTATAGAATCGGAGGTATTGCCGCTATTGGGACAGCGCGGCTTTTTCGAGAATTATCAAATTGTCTTTGAGCGCTACAGGCATCAGTTCGATGTCAACACTAAAACGGACGCAATCATCCGAAACAGGCGTGGACATGGCCGAGGTCGTTAAAAAACAAATCGTTTCTTGAAGGAAGGGACTTTGAATAGCATCGCTTGCGGATAACCCTTTTCCGATGCTTCATTAGCGGCTTCGACTGCGGTCTGACCGTGCCCCATGACAAACTCAACACCGTCCTTCTCGACGATGGCAACCCAGAGATTTTCGTAGTCTCTTACTACATCTGCAAAGGCTGTCTCTTTGTCAACGGCTGGCATTATTATCACTCTCGCTCTTGGATTCCGTTACCACATATAGGTTGTATATACCCCATGTAAGGGGGTATACAAATAATGCTGCCCCTTATACCACCAAAAATCAAGGCCGCAAGTAGAATTGTGAGCCGATAGGTCAATTTGATTTTTAGGGCATTTTTATATCTCGAAGTTTTACTCGAAGACGGTGAGCCCGTCCCAGCCGATGTCACACCAATTGTCGAACCTTTAAGCGTTAAATTTGCATAACCCGGCACGCTCGCCTCAATCATTCAACAATCCGGAATAAGCCTTGAAGACTTTCTCACTCTGCTTTAGGCTGGCGACACTGCCTTAAGACTGGAGACCTATATCAATGGAACGCTTTCTAGACGATCTCTTAAATCACGCCGAGTGGGCTGATGCGGTCTTCTTCCATGCCTGGGGAAAGTCTCCAGCGCGGGATAACGAAGAGTTGCGCGATCGTATGGCCCACCTGGTACTCGTTCAACATGCCTTCTTATCGGTTTTGCGTGGTGAGGAACCGAACATACCTCCCGACGGTCCACCACCTACGTTTGACGAATTATATGAGCGGGCACAAACGGGACATGCCGGATTACGTGAGTTCGTCAGTGCAATCAATCCTGAAGCCCTGGCCCGTACGGTGACAATACCCTGGTTTTCCGACCCGCCTTGCGTGATTACCAGCGCAGAGGCTCTCGTGCAGGTGGCCATGCATACACAACATCACCGGGGCCAGTGTCTAACGCGGCTGAGAGACTTCGGAGGGCAGCCGAGGAATGTTGACTGGATTATCTGGCTGTGGAAGCAGAAGCCGGCGGGCCGTTGGAGGTGATGCTGTGAGAAAACAGATTCTGGTCCTTGTGTGTTTTTTGTTAGTTGGCGGCCCAGTTGTTCCTGTTCAGAAGGCGACGAAGATGGCGCGTGCCAAAGGGACTTTTGACGTTAAGTTGACGCCACTTACGAAAGATGACAAAGCTCCGGGAGTTAACCGGATGGCGATTGACAAGAAGTTTCACGGCGATATCCAGGGCACCAGCAAAGGCGAGATGCTCTCGATACTCACCGCCAAGGAAGGTTCTGCGGTTACGTTGCGATCGAGCGCGTAAGTGCCGCAATCGAAGGACGAACAGGGACATTTGATCTCCAGCACAACGGAACCAAACAAGTCGGAACTGCTCCCCGAACCGGGCCAACAATCATCCACTAATTCACACGAACCCAAGTCACTCTAATTAGCCCGGTTCAGAGCCCGTACGGCCAGCGTCAACGTGATCATTGTAAAGATCACAAGCGCTGCGCCTTCAAAAACAAGAACACTCGGCGATCCAAGACCCAACAAGCTAAACCGCATCAGATCCACCTGCCACGTCATCGGATTCAGATAAGCCAAACTCCGAAACCATACCGGCACATCTGCCAGCGGATAGAACATCGAACTGAAGAACATCAGCAGAATGTACGCCGCACTGGTCAGCGTGTTGAACGCATCCATCCGGTGCAGCCGAATAGCAAAGATACTGAACAGAAAGAACCACCCGGCAGTAGTCGTCACCACCACCGCCGCCGTTAGTGGTATAAGCTGCCAGCGGATCTGCACGCCAAGCGCCAACACACCCAACGATATCGCCAGAACTGTCGCAATCACACTCAACAGAACGTTGAAGCCAATTTTTCCGATGAGAAGCTGTTGCCTGGTGATGGGATACGTCAGCAGTTCATAAAATATCCCGGAGTCCTTGTCCATGAAGAAACCCCACGAAGTGTTCATCGCCACCGAGAACGTGGCCATGCCGAGTACGCCCGGCAACAGAAACGAGGTGTAGCTAAAGACCTGCCCATCGACTACCAGCGAGCCTCCGAGCATCCTTTCAAAGCCCAGTCCGAAAAGCACCAGATACGCCAGCGGCACAAAAAGGTCCCAGAACACGAACCCGATATTCGTAATTCGCTGCCTGTAGTCTCGATAAAATACTGCTCCAATGCTTTTCATCTCGACTCCTTCATCAGCGTGATAAAGATCTCCTCAAGCGTCGGCCCCCGCACCTCGAACTGAAGAATCGGCATCTCACGGGAGATGTCGGCGAGGTTTGCCAAAAGCGACGCCTCTTCGCCATGGAAAACCATCTCAACGACGCCCGCATCGACCTGCAACTCGACAGGCTTAAGCGCTTCAAGTCGACTTACCAGATCCCCATTGGTCTGCCCGAAAGTCAGGCTGACGCGAAACACGTGCATCGAGAGCTTGCGCAATTCCCGCAACGTGCCCGAAGCCATTGTTCGGCCATGATCAATTATGGTGATCGTGTCGCATAACTCTTCGGCCTCGCTTAGCACTTGAGTAGTCAAAAGGATCGTTCGCCCCCCGCGCGCCTCATTGCGCAGCCGGTCCATAACGCGCCGCTTCATCAGTGGGTCCATGCCCGTCGTAGCTTCATCGAGTATGATGACCGGCGAGTCGAGCATGAAGATCTTCGCTACCTGGATGCGCCTTTTAGTGCCAAGACTCAACTCCTGAACTGTATCCCTCAATCGATCCCCAAGTTCAAAATCCTCAGCTACCAGCCGCAACCGAGCGAGGGCTACGGATGAAGAAACCCCATGCAGATAGGCGTAGATCAGGAGATTGTCACGAACCGTTAACAGATTCTCCGTTGCGGTTTGTTGCAGCACCACCGCCAACTGCTGACGTGTTTCCAGGGGCTGGCGGACCACATCGAATCCCAGCACGGAAGCGTCTCCGGACGTCGGGGTGGTAATCGTGCTGAGGATTTTTACGAGAGTGGACTTCCCTGCCCCGTTTGGCCCCAATAAGCCATAGATTCGCCCCTGCGGAACCTGAAAGGAAACTCCGTCCAATGCCCGCACTGCCTCATTGCTCTTGGAACGATAAACTTTTCGTAGATCCTGGATTTCGATAGCATTACTCATCGCCAATGTCCCTCGAGTCGCGCACACAAAAAATGCGCAAAAAAAGTAGGTTAGAGAGATTCTTCTAATTATTAACCTGAGAGAGAAGTCCCGGTCACCCGGCCCCAAGGAAATAGAGCCCGACCTCCCCGACCAATCGTCAGGTACTAATCGCGGTCGCTCAGAAATCCTCGCGACCTGCTTCAGATTCTCTTAACTAACCTACTTTCATCGCGCACTCTCGAAACCCTAATACGTGGAAACCTTAATCTTGTTTCATGAAAATCAATTTGGCTGAAGGATGGAGTTGTAGCGGCGTTGCATCTCTTCGGGCGAGACCTCCTCGATACTGTGTCCTATGTTCCACCGATGACCAAATGGGTCACGGATTGTGCCGGCACGCTCACCGTAAAACTCATCCTTGGCTTCACGCTCGATTGTGGCGCCCGCATCTACTGCTCGGCGGATGACATCATCAGCGTTGTCAACGTGCAGATGGATTGTAACTGCTGTGCCAGAGTAAGCCAATGGACTCTGAAAACCAAACTCAGGAAACTCGTCAGCAAGCATCACAGTGGTTCCACCAAAGTCCAGTTCTGCGTGACCGATGCGGCCACTGGGCTCGGTCAGACGAAATTTCTCAGTGGCGCCAAAGACCTTCTTGTAGAAATCAATAGCCTTGCCTGCATCTTTAACGCAGAGGTAGGCGAACAGTTCGTGAATCTTCATTGATGGTACTCCTCTCTCCTGAAATCGGAGCACAGCATATGAATTTGACAGAAGCCTGTCTTGAACAAATTTTACCTCAGCACTCCGAAGGAGTGACATGTTTATAGCTTCCAGTGCTCCTATGAACCTCCGGCGCGGTTCGGAGCGGCGGGACTCAGATCGTGTGTTACATTGAAAGCTCATTCCGCCGCTCCGAACCGCGCCCGTCGTCCCTCGAGAATCTGAGCTATAAACAGGTCACTCCTCCGGAGTGAATCCTCAACCTGAAAGCCATTCGCGTATCTACAAATGCTTTCTTTCTATCAGGTCGAAACTGAAACTCCCTAAGCTGTGAAGAATGAAGGTAACAACCGATTTTGAGGAGTTTCCCACTCACCGCAAAGGAAGATGATTGGGCGAAGAAGGAGCGAGGCGCAGGTACTCGCCCGGCGCCATCCCAGAGAATTCTTTGAACTGGCGTGTAAAGTGGGGTTGGTCGCTGTACCCAGCTTCAAGCGCCAGATCCAGCATAGAAGCTGATGGTCTAAATGCAGCCAATTCGATCACTCTCTGAAAACGCTGAACGCGAGTATATAGCTTAGGAGTGATTCCAACCGCTTTAGTAAACAACTCGATGAAGCGCCGATGACTATAACCTGTCCGTTTAACGACTTCCTGAACGCTGCTTGTTCTCGTAAACTGCTCAAGCGCGTCGGCAACTGCCGGGTGTAAACCTTGAACCCTCGGCAACCTGGTCATCAGAAGGTTCTCGAAAAGGCCCAACTGATGGTTCAAAGATTCTGCTTCAAGCAGTCTTTCGCGAACTTCCGCTGCCAACCCGCCCCACAGTTCATCGAGCGGCGTGTGGCGTTCTGCCAATTCGTCAGACGTCACGCCGAAGAGAGGCTCTGAGGCTCCTGGATTGAGCAGTGCACCAACCGAGGCGGATGGTACTGAGGTATCTCTGATGTATGAAGAGCTCCGTGCGCCTCCAACCATCGTAAAGCCCAATGAGTGTCCGGTGAAATCGCTAATATTATCGAAAAGACGAAGAGGCACGTCCGAGAGCCGGAAAACTAGATGCATCAAACCTGTTGGCAGCACACGCTCTCGCTCCGCGCACGGTGCTGATGGATCCAGAGCATCTATGGCCCAGACGGTCCTAACGAAAGGACGCAGGACCGGGTGTGGTGCGCGCGTCAGCAACATAAGGATCAAGCCTGAATCTGACAGTCCCCTCGTACTAGTCGCGAAGCCTCAGACAGCGACCGACTTTCGCAAGCCAAAATATTGCAAGCCCGCAAATAGGGCTACACCCAGCGCCTGAGCAACGACGAAGCCATAACCCAGCTCGGTCGGAGCAACCCAGCCGGTGAATAGCAGTAGTATGCTATCGAGTGTCCAGAGCAGGTTTAGCACTATTACCGCCGCAATCATTTGTCGTGAGAATGTGTCGCGTGTTGACAGGTAGACCAGCCAAACAGCAAAGGGCACCAGGCTGGCACCGGCATAACGCAACAATCCCGCCGGCAAACCAAGAAACTCCTGGAGAGTACTGGATCCGAACATTAACAGCAATCCGGTACCAAAACAGGTTACTGCATCGGCCATCAGAACATACTTGAGAAACATCGAGATACGATACATGGCACTGACCTCCAACTGAAGAATTGAACCCGATACTGAACTGCATGATTTCTCAGCCGCCGACCAAAGACAATTACCTTGGAGGTAATGGAAGAAAATTTTTCCGGTGTGTTAACTTGAGGCGTAACAATGAGCACACAACTCCCAGCGGTTGGTCACTTATTACGAGATTGGCGCAGGCGTCGCCGCCTGAGCCAACTCGATCTGGCTTGCGAAGCCGAAATCTCCTCGCGGCATCTGAGCTTCGTTGAGACCGGCCGCTCGCAACCAAGCCGCGAGATGGTCATGCGCCTCTCCCGCCACCTGGATATTCCCTTGCGCGAGCGCAATGCCCTGTTGGTCGCAGCCGGTTACGCACCAATCTTCAAAGAGAGATCCCTTGACGACCCAAAACTTGCGTCAGCACGTAGGGTTGTTGACCTGATACTAACCGGACATGAACCGTACCCGGCACTAGCTGTGGACCGTCATTGGACCATGTTAGCCGCGAATCGTACGGTTGCTGTTTTGCTGGCAGGCGTCGAGACCTCTCTACTTCAACCGCCAGTCAATGTCTTACGTTTGACTTTGCATCCCGGTGGGTTGGCGGACCGCATTGCAAATCTTCCGGAATGGCGATCGAATCTGCTGGCTCGGCTGCGCCGTCAGGTAGAAGTGAGCGCCGATCCCGTGCTGGCTAGTTTGCTGGACGAATTAGCGAGTTATGGGGCGCCGGAAGAATCTGGCGCTGAAGCTACCGATTTCGGAAGTGTAGTAGTCCCCTTCCAGCTCACCACCGATCTAGGAGTTCTTTCATTTCTAAGCACTACAACAGTTTTTGGCACTCCGGTTGATATTACTGTGTCGGAATTAGCACTCGAGTCGTTCTTTCCTGCGGATTCTTTTACGATAGATACGCTGAATCGGATCCTGCAATCGGTTAACTCACGCTGAATCTGTGCTCCCTCTTTGGATTTCAGAATCTGAAAACTAACTAATTCTACTCACTCCCAATTTGTAGGGGTGGCCCGCCGTGGCTGCCCCCCCGCCTGTTTGTCTGCATGTGTGGAGGTAAAACGAGAGGGCGGCCACGGAGGGCCACCCCTACAATCCTACGGACGGACCATTTACGAATAATTATAAGATTCTTATAATGCCCGAACCCCAATTGCAGTCAGTTGTCTTAGTTCTTCTAAAGGGCCTTTTGGTTTCTTGAGGAAAGGGAGGACAGATGTCTAAGTAAGGCGCATTCATGCTACGCCCGGCTATCCCTTCGGAGTGACAGTCGGCTTGACGTTCCGCCTCTTCAACAAGGGTGAGTAGGAGTTAATCGCTAGCAGGAGAAACCGACGAAGGTAATGGTTTCACCGCCCAGTACTTTCTTCGACCGGACGCGTCAATGGCGTATCGCTGACTCGGAACCAGTCTCCGGCCCCATCCTCAATCCTCAGCATCCGCATTAACTCGTCAAATCTAAAAGGTCGCGAACCTCGTCGTCCAAAGACCGAGACCTGATTGCCGCTCTCATCCACCGCTCGATCACGATCGAGCCCTTTCGAGATCCCCAGCGCCTCGCCCTTTGTCTTAAATGTCGCGATCAATTCGGGACGCGGTCGCGGGCTGAAACCCGCATACTCAGGCATAGTCTCTGGCGACGTCAGTTGCAAAATACGCAACCCATTGTGCCCATCGGCGACGTAGGCAAAGAGGCTGGCATTGGTCATTGCTATCTTTACCTGATAGACGTCATTGAGCTGCCCTCCCGCGTCGTACGTCTGATCGAGCCGCGGCGCCTCAGGCTGCTCGACGTCGATAATCGCCATCCCTTCTTTGCCGTTCGCCACATAAGCGTAAGTGCGCGCTACGTATACATCCCGAGCGTCTGAAAGCTTAACAAGAGCATCCGGAACCACTCTAGCCGCCTCAGGCTGAGTAACTTCAATTACCTTTAAACCGTCATCATCAATTACGAATGCATAGCGAAACTGAATGGCAATCGCGCGTGGTCGCTTTAATACCGGGTCACGAAATTCGCGCACAATTCGCGGATTCAATGGATCATCGATGCTAACTATGACAAGCCCTCGATCCGTCGTCAGGTATGCGTAGTTTCCGGCAATCGCAATGTTGTTGGCGCCATCCAAAGCGTCTCCCGGGTTGAAGGCGCCGTTCGGATACCGCGACGGATCCAGCGCACGTTTCAAAAAGTTATTGAGTGGATCGCCATCGAGTAACGTTGCCGCATTCACCAGGATCAAGCCTTCAAACTTATCGGCAATATAGAGGTAGGCGTAAAGCGGATGGATCGGTTGCTCCTCGTTTATTAACTGGTTGCGCTCATCGCCGCTGAGCTTGCTCGCAGTTTCGGGATCGATCATGGTCCCATCAGCCTTCACACGCCAGCGAGCCGGATCCACTGCCAGTGTAGTGGGAGCTGCAACAGCGGTCGCGTATCGGCTCTTCACCCAGAACCTTTGGCCAAAGCGGGACACAGGAGCAGTAACAATCCGCTCAGAGAAGCCTTTGTGGTCGATTTGGGCAACATCGTAAACTCGCAGACCACCCTCACCGGCGGCCACGTATGCATATTCGCCACGCAGTTGCACCTGGAGTACGCGCGGATTTCCAACGTTCTCGAAGTAGGTCTGTAGTTTGCGGCCCCCTTTTACAAACTTCTCGTAATTGTCGGGATAGGCGATGCGCTGAAGCGTGCTGCCAAAGACAGCCTGCGGCTCGCGATGTTCGGTAGCGGTCACGACTTCAAGTGAATGATCGGCGGCAACATAAACATAACGCCCCATGAAGTTCACAAAATTGGTGCCTTGCAACAGCACCTGGGCCAGCCAGGCATTGTTGTCATTTCGATTTGACACATGACAATCGCTACAAGTTTTGGTCTCTTTCCCACGCACAGTGTGCGGCACATGAGTATTGAACGCCTGTCCGGCAAATCCTTCTGCTGAAGTTGTTTGCTGTTGCGAGTAGATCCATTCGCGATTTTGGTTCTGCGAACTCACCAGCACCGCAGAAGACGAGCGCACTGGAGCAATGCGGTTGCCTGTGACGGTGCCATCGCGCCCCAGCATGAATATGTCATCACGCAAGACCTGATAGTTGTATTGCGTAAAGTTTCGCGAGTCGCCGCCTTCGTTATGCCGGTTTGGCATCTTCCGGTTGGCTTCCATTGAGAGATGGCAGCCGAAACAACTCGTTACCCAGGAAGAGTGGCAGGCAAAACACGTCATGTTTTCGTCGCGGTGGGCTAGCCGGTTGTCGTCTGCGGGAACGCTGCCCCAGGTCTGGTTGTCCTTTTGAATGGTCTTCGCATAACGCGACTTCTCGCTATAGTCACGACTGCCGGGCGTCACTGTATCGACGGTTTGGGAAACACGCCACCATCGTCCCGGCACCACCATCGAGTTCTGCACGATATCGCCCGTCTTTACTTCAACATCTTTACCGCTTTCATCCTTTCTGGTCCGATCACGGGTGATGCGTTGAAAAAGAGCGACTCTGGCGCCTGTCTCGTCCCGCACGCGCATCGCAGTCAACTCTCGGCCAACGAGCGGTTGGCCTCGTTCTTTGCGCCGATTGGCAATACCACCCGTGACGGGCGCGGCGCCGGGTCCTGAGGTAAACAGATTGGCCCGCTCGCGCAAAGTCCCGTGACAATCTACGCAGCTAATCTCAATGGCGGCGCGCGGTTCGTTGTACAGATTTCCATCACCGTGCGCATCCTGCCGGAAGTGACAGTCAACGCAGTGCATACCTTTCTCGAGGTGAATGTCGTTCAGGTGGACCGCCTTCTTGAACCTCTCCGGATCGTCCGGTGAGACTATCTGTCCTTCTCCATCAAGCAGATTACCTTTGCGGTCGCGGTTAAAGACTTTGCGAAACAGCCAGCCATGACTGTTGAAGGAGCCAAACTGCGTATTCTTCAGGTCTCGGTTGAACTCCGGCGTGCCGGTCTTCCTCAAAAACTCGAGATTGGACCAGAGCCCACGCACACTTGCGCCCTCGGGATTACGATTCAGCCTTTCACGTTCTTCCTCTTGAGAGGGGTCGCGCTGCTTTTGCGGATACATCTTTGCGCCATCGCTCTCGTTGTCCCACCAGGTCATGCCGAGATAGGTCGCGACCATATTCGTTCCCGGATGCATGTGACAGACCATGCACTGCGAAGTAGGGATCTGGCTGGTGAACTGGTGCTTAATGGGGTGACCCGATCCACTCTTTGATATCGTTGGATCGGCAGTCTGGGACTGGCCCATATTTCCGGCAGCGTGATACATGGCGGAGTGAGAACGGTCAGGATCGTTCGCGTAGATAACATGACAAGCAGTGCAACCCGAGGAACGAAAGTCTCCCGGATGGTCGTTGGAACCAAGAAAATTCAACGTAGGATCAAACAGACGCGTCTTTTGGAGGCCGAGGAACACGGGATCAGTACGCTGATTGGTTCCGAAGCCGCGCGGACTCAAACCTTTGTCTGGTCTTCCTGGCTCCTCTTCTTTGTCAGGCAGGCCCACTTCCAGCCGTCGTCTGCCGCCTCGCTCGAAAACGCGGAGAACGTTACCGGGTTGCGAGATCTCCCATCGAGGAATTGGATCAAGGAATTCAAGCAGGCCACGCAGCCGGCGCTCTTCGGGTGACGGTCTGGGTGTTTGGTTAAGGGCCTGGGGTGATCCCGTCTCGCTGTAACTCTCGCCAAAGCGGGCGTCCTTCAACGGAAAGCTGCCATTGTTGTAAAGGGCAGCAGCCCAGAGCATCGCTCCGTGAGTCATCATGCTGCGGGCTACATTTCTGTTTTCGACATCGTGACAGTTGCTGCCGCCGCAACTGCGGGTGGCGACACGGAGATCCCCGGGGTTGACGAACCGCACAAACTCCCAACTCTCACGCGCGAGTAAAGTATTGCTGCGCTCGGGATTAGCGCCAGTGTACTTCCCATCGCGTCTCCATTCATTGGGAAAACGTGGTCTGACGTGTGCCTCTTTCTTAACGCGCTCAATCTCTCTGGGGTCCTCGCTCGTCTTGCGCGGCGCCGGATTACCACCGTGACACGCAGTGCAGGTCAGGCCCACCGCGTCTCTGCCATCCTTCAAGGACTCTAAGACTTCAGTCGGACCATACTTGTGCATGGGCTCGATCTGGCCATGACAGGTGACGCAACCTTCGATTGCGAGCTTAGCAGTGGCCTGAAAGCTGTGAGGTTTGTTCCAGGCCCAGGCGCAGCTTTTTTCTTCTCCATTTGCTGCCGCAACAGCCGCAACGGTATAGGTCGCAGCAATCGACATGAGAATGATGATCAGAGAACGCGGTAATTGCATTAAGTTTGCTCTCTTCTCCGTGTTCTCCGTGCCTCGTGGTGGCCTGTTTTTGTGAGCTCAGCAGTAAACCACGGAGAGCACGGAGATCTCGTCAAAAGATCAACTTCATCTGCGCAAACAGCGTGTAGAGAGACTTGCGAGGATTGATCAGAGTCGGCTCGCAAAACTCGCTTACGTTCGGCGGACAGTTTCGTGTCCGGTCAGTAAAGATGTCCTGAAATCCCCTTCCCGTCTGCAAAGCGGCGGCGCCGAAATTAAAGGTGACGTTGTTGATTAGAAACGGGCGATACGCAACACCCACACTGTAGTCGACGCCGATGTCATGCCGAATCCGATTTTGAAACAAAACATATTCCAGGGGCTCCGTGCGATGGAAGCGAAGATAGCTGAGATTGAATATCGCCTTGATCCGTTGCGTTACTTCAACATCCACCCCACCGTTGTAGATAAGAATGCCGGGATTGACGAAGTTTGCTTGTCCTTCGGTTTTGCTGCTCCGCAAACTCGGGAGCAGACTGTTTGGTTGCACCAACCCGACTCCTGTCTGAGTTAGTCGGATGCCATTGCGGTTCCAATACGAAAACTGGCCCCCTACAAAGTTTGGATCATCGAAGATGGCGTCGAAACCAGTGGCCTTGTCGTCGGTTGGATTAGTGTCTCCCTGGGCCCAAAAAAAAGAGCCCTTCAGGCGAATATAATCTTTATCTACCGAAGCTTCGACGGCAGCCATATGCGATTTCACCCGCACTCTCTGACCGGCGATGGGATTTCGTTCGTCACTGCCAAAGGCATAGTAATAGGAGTTAGTCAGATTCAAGCGACCGAGGTGGCCGTCGCCACTGACCCCAATGTAACCCACCTTGATAGCGTGTGGCCGCTCATCGCCTATCAACGCAGGCCGCACGAGAAACCCGTTACGATCGAACTTGATGCTGCGCCGGTCATCGTTGTAGTGCAAACTGCCCTGGATCGTGTAGCCCTTCTTTAGAAAGTCCTGGCGAAAGAGGTTTGCGACATAGACGTTCTGATGACGGGTATCAAACCGGTTCAAGCCGCTGTTGGTGTCCTTCTCGAGCATCGAAAAATAGGCGGCATTGTACTGGAACCGATTGTTGTCAAACCCTCCGAAAAGTCGCGCGCCGAGATTGTTGTCGGAAAAGATAAAGCCGCGGAAATCCGAAACGAACGGCTGGATCCCGGCCCGGACTGAGACAAAATCGTAGTTGGCATTCACATCTGCCAACTTCACTTCGGCAAAAGCCTCTTCCAGCGAAACATGCCAGTCGGTGCGGTTCGTACCGCGACGCACATCTACATGTACCACGCCGAGCTCACGCGCATTAAGATAGTTTGGCACACTGAATGTGGGGGAGATCTTGATGGCCCAATCACGTGGCTTGAATGTCGTATCACCGTGGAAGAGTTCGAAGCTGAACTGGAGTGTCTGAACCGCGGCAAACTGTTCCGGCTGGCCGAAGAACTCAGCACTTCCCGGCTCGTCCGTGCTCACGCCTGACGGTGTGGGGGCGCGACGTTGCTCTGCGACAGTCGTGCTGACCGCCGAAAGGATCATAAAGAGTTCATTTCCCTTGATCGGGTAGTCGCCCTTTAAGACACTCTGGTTATAAGGATCCCACCAGCGGCCCTTCGTGAAGGGGATGTCGCGCCCGCGGGCGCCACGGTCACCATAACGGTCGTACTCGGGAAAGCCGATGCGCCAGCGATCGCGAACATCACGACGATCGGGACTCTGTTGTGGAGTTGAGGGAACACTCTTACCGCCAGAGTAGCCTGTGGGGTCATCAGTCGTGTCGGGAGGAATCGGCTCGGCGCGTTTTTCATCGAGTTGAATTTCCAGCGAAATGGTAGCTCCCGATTCGACGATGATGTTTTCGAGCATGTCACCGCGCGGCAGGGCAAACACACCGTAATCTTTGTCCTTATCAAACCTGGCAATGTGCGGGGCTGCAACCGTGATGCGATAAGCCCCGGGCAGTACCGCTAGTGTGTAAGTTCCATCAGTACGGCTGCGTGTTTGTCTGACTCTACTCGTTACCTGGTTGGTGGCGATTACGATGACGCCGGCGACTGGCGCGCCTGACGCATCACGGACAACGCCACTGATGCGACCCTGGCTCTGAGGGCGGGCGCTGACCGAGCCAACGATCGAGAGAAGGAGAAGTCCGAGCATTAATCCCGAGTGACAAGGCAAGCCGACGTGGCGACGAAGGGTCATGCAGTGTGACGCACCATAGTTTAGGCGTCCCGCAGAGTCAAGAGCTTTTATAGGACCTATTTCGACCTATAGGACCTATTTGACCTATAGGACCTATTTGACCTATAACGTCGCGGGAGACACTTCAACAGGGAAATTGATGACCACTTGGCGCAGCCGAAATGAGTTTCACTTTCTTCTTGCGCTTCTGTCACTTTCGCTGCTGCTAACTCACCTCGACTTTACCCCACACCACACCACAGCGCAGTCGAATCGTCCCGTGCTCTTCAGTCATGCAGAGTCTACTCGCGCCATCGCGATCGACTCTGTAAACCATAAGCGCGAACCTTTTGCCATTACCACTATGGTCCCGCTTGGCAATGACAATGTGACAAGGATCAAACTCTTCGCCGGTAACCTGCAGCTGACCCCCGGCGAAGGCAAGGAATCCGTCACAGCCGAAGCCGAAGACGCATCGCGTCAACTCCATCCGCTTACAGTTGAATACGTCGGCTCCGTGCCCGACCAGAGCTGGGCCACTGCCGTCGTCGTGAAGCTCAACGAGCAACTCGCTGACGCCGGAGATGTATTGGTGCGCATCTACTACCGCGGCATCCCAAGTAATCGCGTGCGAGTGGGCATCGGCCACGTTGGTGGAGGACCGCCGGACGACATAGGATCAGTGCCCACGCCGGGAGCACTCGGCCCAATCAACGTGAATCCCCTTACCGCCGGCAGTCTTACCGCGGCTGAAGTGGAAACGATTATCTCCCAGGCCGTATCTGCTGCTGTCGCCCTGAACCGAGCGGTGACGGTCGCGGTAACCGATCGCGAAGGAAACGTTCTTGGTCTCTTCAGCATGACTGGAGCCCCTGCGACCGTGCAGTTTCGCGGCGGCGGCCCGCTCCAAACACCTGATCCCGCGACAGGTCTTGTTCCGGTAGGCCTCGAAGGCACCAGGGTCCCGGCCAGTCTGGCCGCAATCTCGAAGGCCGGCACGGCGGCGTTGTTCAGCACATCGGGAAATGCTTTTACGACTCGCACCGCCGGTTTCATTATCCAGGAACATTTCCCGCCCCGAATAAACTTTAGGCCTGCGGGCCCCCTCTATGGTGTGCAATATTCGTCGCTTCCCTGCTCTGACATAAAGCTGCCGGGCCTTCCCCTGGGATTAAGTGCTGATCCTGGCAGCATGCCGATCTACAAGAACGGGATTTCACAAGGTGGAGTCGGCATTGAAGGGGACGGGATCTATGGTATCGACCTTGATCCCGCCGATTTCGATCTCCCTTTTGAAGAAGTGATCGCGCTCTCAGCGGTAAGGGGTTTTGAAACACCTACAGGAATCAGAGGAGACAATATTCTTGCTGACGGTATTCGGCTACCTTTCATTAATGCTCTGGAAGTTCTGCGGCCGCCTACCATCGCGTTTGGAGCACTGCCCGGCGCCATCGATCCTGTGTTCCCGATTCGCAGTGCGCAAGCTTCGGCTTTCACACCGGTAGTCGTCGGTGG
>DATKDA010000137.1:0-35275 GCA_035512935.1 Pyrinomonadaceae bacterium
TTAAAGTTGTCGGGATCGCCACCGAAGAATGCAGCCTGGAACTCGGGCGCAAAGACCAAACGTACGTCCGTATATTTCTTGTACCGATAGAGATTGTATTGACCACCCTGATAGAGAGTGACTACGTCGCTGCGCAACCCCGTTGTCTTGGTCGATTCTGCTTCAATGGCGGTGATTTCAGCTCGACGAGCACTGTTCGCTTCAACGGCTGACATACCTGTTTTGACGGCGCCGTTGACGCGGTCGGTTACATCCTCAAGACTCATCAGAACGTTCAATTCAAGGCTGGGCGCCTTTAGTTCATCGGCCTGGTTGCGAGCCACAAAACCTTCCTTGGCGTAATCCTTTTCGGCAGTGCTCAACTCGCCAACAATGTCTTCAATAATGTGATAATTGGTTAAGACCAGGCCGTTGGGCGAGACGAAGGAACCCGAACCCCCATTGTTGAAGCGAACCGAAGCTAGTTGGACTTTACGCAACCATTCGTCCGTAACTTCAAAGCCATACTTACGCTTGATTTCAGCTCTCGGGACATTATTAAAAGGCCACATGCCCTCGTCTAGGGCCGCGGAAGCGGGAATCGCCTGCAAAGCGAAGAACGCCAGTATCAGCGCACACAACAGTTTCCTAATATCCATTTTTTACAGTCCTTAATTTATGTTGCTACGGGAGAAGCTTTAGAGCGCAAGAATGCCCATTTGGATGCCTGAAATATGCTGGAACCGGACACCGTAAACGGCAGGTGAGGGGTCTGTCAACCTTCCCGGCGCCTTTGCGGTACCTTTGCGGCAACGGAGCGGTGGCTTCGTTCGAGTTCAGAGGGCCGCAGGCCTTCAACGGTTAGGATCCTTCTGACTATCCGACGCCACCGTTTGAACACTAATTCTTTTCTGCCTCTTTGGATTTTGCGGATTGAGGATCAATTCGCGCAATAGCAGGCACAACCAGATCATAGCCACATCGCCGGCACCGGTAGCGCTCAACATTCTCTAAGGCTGGCACCAACCAAACGCAACTGCACTTTTGGCACAACACAGTTGCACCACGAAGTAAATTCGGTAACTCAACGCGTTTTTCCAGCATAACTCCCCCTAATGGTAAGCACAACGATGAATACTGTTAAAGGATATTGACTCCTGCTAGATGTATGATTGAGCTTTTAGCAATAAGATGTCGCAAACTTTTAACGGTAGCTCGTCTTTTTATGTCGAGGCTGGTTTGTACCATCAGAAGTTGACGCGACGTTAAACCCGCTTGACAATCGCTTCACATGACTTCGACCAGGAAAGTCCGACAAACCCGGTCACGTTCTCGCGTGTCGCAGTTTGCTCATCGTCTTTTGAGGGAATGGGAGCGACTGGCACTTCCAGCAGCCGGCGACCGCGTAATAGTGGGTGTTTCCGGCGGCGCTGATTCAACTGCACTGCTTTTGGCGCTCGCTGAACTTCAACACGCTGGGCGCCTTTCACTGGACGTAATCGTCGCCCACCTCGACCATGGCTTGCGCAAACAAAGTAAAGCGGATGCCGAATGGGTGACGCGGCTTGCCGAACAACTCAACTTTGAGTCAAAAAGAGGCCGCGCCAACGTACGCAAGCTCGCAAGCGGAGCGGCGGATAACCTTGAACAAGCAGCAAGACAGGCCCGGTATAAGTTTTTTCAGGAGAGCGCCGATAGGACCGGTGCAACGATGGTGCTAACGGCGCACACGATGGACGATCAAGCGGAGACCTTTCTTCTTCGCCTGATGCGCGGCAGCGGAGCCGAAGGCTTAAGCGGGATCGAGGCCATCAGACCTCTCTCCCCAGGCTCAAGAGTTAGACTTGTTCGACCACTGATATCCTGGGCTCGCAGCCGGGATACGGAAAGCTACTGTAAACAACGAGAGGTGGACTTTCGTAGTGACCAGATGAACGAAGACGAGCGATTTGCGCGGGTTAAGGTGCGCAAACAACTCCTTCCTTTGATGGCAACTTTCAACGGACGGATCGTTGAAACCCTGGGACGGACGGCCAATCTGCTGCGAGAAGACACGGTGGTGCTCTCATCTTCAGCAACCCAGTTACTGGCCGACGCAAGCCGTCATCAAACCGAAAACCGTAACGAAACGGGGCCTCCACTGCTGAACGTACAGATCCTGGCGAGTGCGCCTGCGGCTGTACGGCGCCGTGCTTTAAGAGACTGGATCATGCAAGGAAGGGGTGACCTGCGGCGGCTCGAATTGGTTCACATCGTGGCTATAGAGCAATTGTTGGCAGGAACTCAGGGCGGCCGAGTGGTTGAATTGCCAAATGGGGGTAAGGTGACGCGAACGCGGGGCTGGCTCGAATTGCGTACTAAATAGAATTAAACGCTTGAAAAAAGGTTCACCTGTACCTAGAATCTATCGCCGATAACCCGCCGTAACACAAGCCGGCGGTTTTTGTTTTTCGGCTTTAAGCGGAGAGGGCTTCGAAATGGCCGAAAAATTGCGCTCGAAGGTTTTCCAGCCGCCCGGTCCACGCCTTAGAAGTGTACAAAACCCTTGTGCAGTCAGACCTTTCTCGTACACAACTGTTATCTGGCCTTTGGCATCAAAAACCGGTTGCATTTTTGAAAATATTGAGGCCGCTCCTCCCGAGCCCACAAGGCATGTTCGTGGAGCGACAAAGGGTGCCGATCTAATGTATGATCGGCGCCGGAGGCGTTAATGACATTGAGTTCTACGGCAAGGCAAATCATCTTTTGGTTACTGATCATCGCCGGGGCGTTACTGCTTTATAAGCTGGTGAATCCCCAGGGCAAGAATATTCAGCCAATCGATCTGACAACTCTCGACGCCAAAATTCTGAGCGGAGAATTAACCCAAATAACGGTTAAGCAACACGAAACTATCGCTGTCGATCAACGGGGACAGGAATATAAGATTCAGCTCACCAACGAACCGGCGAAGAACGACCTTCTTAAAGCGGCCCGTGAAGTAGTTAATGGAAAGCCGCGAGTTGCTAAAGTCGAGGAAGAATCGGGTAGCAGCTATATCTGGCCGATGCTCATAACCTGGGCGCCCCTGCTGTTTATTATTGGCATCTGGATCTTTATGCTGCGACAGATGCAGTCGGGAGGAAACAAGGCGTTGAGCTTTGGAAAGTCCCGCGCCAAGCTTCTGAACAACCAACAGAAGCGAGTCACTTTCAAGGATGTTGCTGGTGTCGAAGAAGCGAAAGACGAACTTCAGGAGATCATCGAGTTTCTGAAAGAGCCCCAAAAATTCCAGAAGCTCGGGGGTCGCATTCCCAAAGGTGTTCTGATGATGGGACCACCGGGAACGGGCAAGACGTTGTTGGCGCGCGCGATTGCAGGCGAAGCAAACGTCCCCTTCTTCTCAATCTCAGGCTCGGACTTCGTTGAGATGTTCGTTGGCGTCGGAGCCTCCCGAGTTCGCGATCTCTTCGAGCAGGGCAAGAAGAATGCTCCCTGCATCATCTTTATTGATGAAATCGATGCAGTCGGACGTCACCGTGGCGCCGGTCTCGGGGGCGGGCATGACGAGCGCGAACAGACGCTGAACCAGCTATTGGTGGAGATGGACGGTTTCGAGTCCAACGACGGCGTGATCCTTATCGCTTCCACCAATCGTCCGGACGTGCTCGATCCGGCACTACTCCGACCTGGCCGCTTCGATCGTCGCGTAGTGGTATCACGGCCCGACGTGCGAGGCCGCGAAGGCATTCTCAAGGTTCACACCCGCAAGATTCCGCTCGGCGAAGATGTTGACATCAGCGTGATCGCCCGTGGAACTCCCGGCTTCACCGGGGCTGACCTTGCGAATCTTGTGAACGAAGCTGCGCTGAATGCGGCTCGCTACAACAAGAAGCTTGTTGCCATGTCTGATTTTGAACTGGCGAAAGATAAGGTTTTGATGGGCGCGGAACGCAAGAGCATGGTGATCTCAAACGAGGAGAAACGAGTCACCGCATATCACGAAGCCGGCCACACGCTGGTGGGTCTGAAAGTTCCGAATGCCGATCCTGTTCACAAGGTCACGATCATTCCGCGCGGCATGGCTCTCGGAGTCACCCAGCAGCTTCCGGAAGGCGATCGTCACAACTATACGGAGGACTACCTGCTCGGACAGATTGCCATCCTGATGGGTGGCCGCATTGCCGAGGACATTTTCCTGGGAAGCATCACTACCGGCGCTTCGAATGATATCGAACGCGCCACTGAACTGGCGCGCGCGATGGTATGCGAGTATGGAATGTCCGAGATGGGGCCACTGACCTTCGGTAAGAAAGAAGAGCAGATCTTTTTGGGCCGTGAGATTGCTCAACATCGCGACTTCTCGGAAGAGACGGCGATTAAGATCGATCAGGAGGTGAAGAAGATCATCACCTCACAGTATGAGCGGGCCAAGAACATCATCGAAGAGAATCGCGACATCATGATTCGCCTAGCTGAATGTCTCCTCGAGCGCGAGTCACTCGATGCGGTCGAGATCAGAAGGATTGTGGCAGGACTTCCGCTCGATGACGATCAGCCGGTTTCCGACTCTGACGGTGGGAGCGAAGACCGGCCTCAACTGAAGGAGCCTTCTGCAAAACCGCTGAAGCCACTCCTGCCGCCGATTACCGGCGGGAACCCCGCGCCTGCATAAACGCGGAGAGGCAAACGAAGATGAGGGAGTCGGATAAAATCCGGCTCCCTTTTGTGTTAGGGGGCTTTAGTTGTCGGAGCTTGTCTTCGACCCTAACAAGTCAACAGCGAAGATACCACCGGGCTTTAGTCGGTGGAGCTTCAATTTCGGACTAACGGAACAATCCAGGACACCCAAGTCACCACAGGCATTAGCCTCATGGAGTTTCACTTTCGGCCTAACTCTAAGCTTCGTTAGAACCATACCTGACACCAGGCTTTAGCCTCATGGAGTTTCACTTTCCGCCTAAATCAAGCTTCGTAGAACCATACCTGACACCACAGGCTTTAGCCTCGTGGTCTTTCACTTTCCGCCTAAATCAAGCTTCGTAGAACCATACCTGACACCACAGGCTTTAGCCTCGTGGTCCTTCAATTTCCGCCTAAATCAAGCGTCGTGGAACCATACCTGACACCACAGGCTTTACCGGGGGTTTTGGTTAGGTCGAAATTGAAGGACCACGAGGCTAAAGCCTGTGGTGTCTGGTGTAGTCCCCGGGGACGGTTTGGTTAGGCCAAAACTGAAAACTCCACCGGCTAAAGCCCGGTGGTATCTCCGCTGCCGCGAGGCTGCTTGTTAGGCCAAAACTGAAACTCAATCAGCGTTCTATTGATTCCCCTATTTGTGATTCGCCGTTATTATCTCAACCATGTCAACATTGCGGGAGTGGAACATCGCGGGTGGAAAACTCTTAATCGGGGGACGCACCCTCGTAATGGGTGTCCTCAACGTGACACCTGACAGCTTCAGCGACGGAGGGGAATTCCTTTCCCAGGATGTGGCCCTCGAACACGCCGCTCGCATGATTGATGAAGGCGCCGACATCATTGATGTGGGGGGTGAGTCGACGAGACCTGGCGCCGGCACCGTTAGTCTGGAGGAAGAACTCGATCGCGTAGTCCCCATCGTTGCAGAACTCGTCAAGCGAGCCACAGTGCCAATCTCCATCGACACGACCAAAGCACCGGTAGCCCGCGCGGCGCTGAATGTAGGCGCGGCAATCGTCAATGATATTTCGGCGCTCCGCTTCGACTTTCACATTGCCGATGAAGTAGCGCGGGCCGAGGCAGGTTTGGTCCTGATGCATTCGCGAGGAACTCCCGCCACGATGCATCGTCTGCCTCCGGTTGTAGACATTATGGATGAAGTGACTGGCAGCTTGCGCAGCAGCATCTCGATGGCCGAAAGGCGCGGAGTTAAACGCGAATCAATCGTCATCGATCCCGGCATAGGATTCGGTAAGAGCCCGGAGCAGAACCTCGAAATCATCGCCAAACTGGAACAACTCGGCAAGACCTTTCCCGCCTTTCCGATCTTGATTGGTACTTCAAGGAAGTCTTTCATCGGCCGGGTACTTGGCGATGCTCCCGTAACGGAACGGCTGCACGGCACAATGGCTTCAATCACCGCGGCTGTGCTGCATGGAGCTCACCTGGTACGAGTGCATGACGTGAAGGCGGCAGTCGAAACGGTGAGGGTCGCCGATGCGATAAGAAGGGTCGATTGAGAACACCTAAGTTCCTCAGAAAGAGATGATCCACGAAAATTAGACCCGACTTGCCTCTCCTGTTCATTCGGTTCGTTACGATTTTCGTGGATCTTCTTAATCAAGCTCCGTCACTTGCCTCACGGTGCATCTCGGGAGAGAATCGCACCGCGAACACACCGAACAGTTTGTAACCAGGGAGATTGGTTTCATGTCAAGAGCCCTTCGACTACTCATTTTGGTGGTGACGTTGGCAGGCGTCTCGGGTTTTACCGAATGCTACAAACCGGTGACAAAAAACCAACTTCCCTCTCATATTCGGACCGTGGCTGTCCCTGCCTTCCAGAACAACGCGTTGCGCTATCAGATCGGGTCGCGTTTTACCCAGGCAGTGATCAGCGAGTTGGTCCATCGTGGTCGCGGTCTGCGCGTACAAGGTGACCGTGAAGGCGCGGACGCAGTCATCGAGGGCATCATCAAGAGCTTCTCTTATTACGGCGTCTTGCTGGATGACAGGGGGCGGGCACGAATTTTCGAAGTGACCATCGAAGCCGCAGTAACAGTGCGCGACCAAAAAGAGAATAAGGTGCTTTACGACAACCAGAATTTTGTCTTTCGCGGCGAATATGAATTTGCAAACGACCCGCGCAACTTTTTCAGCGAAGAGGATCCAGCCGTTCACCGGATGGCTCGCAGTTTCGCCGAAAGCATCGTCTCAACGCTAATCAACGCCGTGGAGACCAACCCGAAGAAATGAGCCTTGTTTCCCGCGAAGAACTGAAGCGCTCAGTGACTGCCGGTCGTCTGGAACCTCTTTATCTTCTGTTTGGCGCCGAGACCTATTTACGGGACTCGGCTGTTCGACTGATCACCGACACCGCTCTAACCGATACACCACTGCGCGAGTTCAATGAAAGCGCGTTCAGCTTGCTGACCCGCAGTGTTCATGAAGCACTTGCGGCTGCCGAACAACTACCGCTGATGGCTCAGAAGCGGGTTGTGCGCATTACCGATTTCGCGAAGCTTCGTGAGGCAGATGAAGAAGCGCTCATTAAGTATCTCAACAATCCCGTTGCTTCAACGGTCGCTATCTTCGTAGCCGGGGAGCCCGATAAACGGAAGAAGTTGACGAAGGCGCTCTTTGACAACTGCATTGTTGTCGAATTTGCAGCAATCAAGGATGGCGACGCCAAAGCCTGGGTGCGATCAAGGTTAAAGGAACTTAAGCTCGACGCTGACTTAAGGGCCATCGATGAAATAGTCTCGCTGGTGGGCACAGACGTACAAACATTGCACTCAGAGTTGGATAAGTTGTCGGCTGCCGCAATAAGTACAGGTCGAATCACAGTCGAGTTGGTAGACGAACTGATTGGACGCTCGCGGGAACTTTCTAACTTCACTCTCGGGGACCAGTTGCTCGCCCGCAATCGAAAGCGCGCGTTGGAGACTTTGCATCGCCTGCTTGATGGCGGCGCGGAACCTGTGATGCTGCTCGGTTTGATAGCCGGCAACTATCACCGGCTGGCAATTGGGCGGGACCTGATAGATCGTGGCGCGCGCAACGAAATATTCAAGTACGTCAACGTATCGTTTTACAGTAGAGACACTTTTATGGCCGCCGTGCAGCGCAGCGATCGCGATAGGATTGCCCGCGGCATCAAGTTGATTGCGGCTGCCGATCTCGCCATTAAGAGTTCGCGGGCCACGCCGCGGCTTCAACTAGAGTTACTGGTCTGCGAATTGGCAAGCTGACTAAGAAGTCTTTCAGATCGGGTTGAATCCATCCGGCTCGCGCTTCCTCTGACCACAGCCGGTCAGCGCTGTAATACTCGAGTGGCAGTCGCGAATCCGCCAAAGCCTCAATTACCACATTCGTTGTTTCCAGCAATCCCGGATCGCCATTTAAGCCGTTAATTAAACTCCTTTCGCATTCGAGCCAAAACCTGGTTAATGTCTCGTTATATTTCTCGCGACCGACCCCATGATGGTCCAGGAAGCGCAGGAGACCAGCCCGCAACCTTTCCGTTGCTTCGTGTTGATTTAGTTTGACGAGGTACCAAACGGCAACTGTTAGATGGCTGCGGTGCGAAAAGGCTCCCTTGCTAATTTCGCAGGATTCAAAGCCGTTCACGACCGCCTCGATCTCGAAGACGTCCTTGTACAAATTCATGCCCGTTTCCTCTACTTTAAGTGGGCCTGTCAGGTCGCAATTTGCTGATTGGCCACGCTAAGGGAGACGACCTTCCACCATAAAAGAAACGAGGCGGACCGAAAATATCGATCCGCCTCGTCTGACTGGAATGCTCTTATTCTTACTTCGCTACAGCCTCATTTACATTCTTAGTGAGCCTTGATTTATATCGCGCAGCGGCGTTTTTGTGGAGAACACCTTTCTGTACAGCTTTGTCGATAGTCGATACGGTGGTTGGCAAGAGTTCCTTAAGTTTCTTACTGTTCTCTTGATCGAGTTCAGTCCGTAAATTTTTGATTGCTCCTCTTACCCGGGTCCGATTACTGCGGTTGATCTGGCGGCGCTTTTCACTCTGCCGCATTCGCTTCTCTGCTGACTTATGATTGGGCATAAAATCTCCGTCTAAATTCGTAGCTGTGCCGACACTGACCTGAGCACAGGTGGAGGAGTATATTGGGCGCCAGATCGCGTGTCAAGGAGAGCGATGTGGCGCATGCTGTCCAGCTTGCGGTTGTTATCTGGTGAGCTCTTGGGTGAATCGAGTGTCCGACGGGGGTTTTCAAGAATTGAGAGATTCAGGGAGAGTTTCTGTGTTATGCCCGGTACGCAACCAGGACAGGATGCGCCACCCGCGACTTCGGAAATCAAGGTTTCGGGATTATTATCCGGGACATGCAAAATAAGGAGATCCGACTTGCTAGCCGCCCCAAGGGGCTGCCGACGAACGATAACTTTCAGATCATCGAGACGGCCGTTCCTGAGCCGCAAGATGGTGAGGTGCTGGTTCGCTCACTCTACCTTTCTGTCGATCCCTACCTTCGCGGTCGCATGCGTGAAGGTCGATCATACATTCCACCCTTTCAAGTGGGCGACGTCGTAGTCAACAGTGCTGTTGGCGAAGTCGTCGAATCGCGCTCACCTTCCTTTCAGCCCGGAGACATAGTCACGGGAATCCTTGGGTGGCGCATCTACAACGTTGCGAAGGCCGAGGAACTGAGAAAGGTGTTCCCGGGCGCACCTCCGCCGACGGCTCTGGGTGTGTTAGGCCCTACTGGTCTCACTGCATACTTTGGACTGCTCGATATTGGCCAACCCCGAGAAGGTGAGATTGTTGTGGTGTCAGGAGCCGCAGGCGCGGTGGGGATGACCGTTTGTCAGATTGCAAAGATCAAAGGGTGTTACGTGGTCGGGATCGCCGGAAGTGACGATAAGAATAGATACCTTCGGGAAGAGCTCGGAGTCGATGCCACGATCAACTACAAAGCGCCTGGCGACATTCGGAAGTCTCTCAAGGACGCTTGCCCAAAAGGCGTTGATGTTTATTTCGACAATGTCGGAGGCGAGGTATCCGATGCAGTATTGCCGCTAATTAATCATGACGCACGGATCGTGATCTGCGGCCAAATTTCACTCTACAATCTAGACAAGCCAGACAACGGCCCGCGCCCGCAACCCTATCTGCTGATCAACAGTGCCCTAATGAAAGGTTTTATCATCACCGACTATGCCATAAGATTTGCCGAAGGTGTACAACAGTTGGCCCAATGGCTGGCCGAAGGGGAACTCACACACGTCGAAACTATCGTTGAGGGTTTTGAAAACACGCCCGACGCCTTCATTGGACTGTTCACAGGAGAGAATCTTGGTAAGCAACTCGTAAAGGTTGGCTGAGCTTAGTCCGTGTTATTTAGTGAGGTTTCGTGGATCGTGTTGTTTGGTCTGGTCAAGAAAGATCCACGAAACCACACTAACTTACACGAACTGAAAATCAAACGAATACAGGAAGAACAGGTGACTTTAGCAACTTTTTTCGCATCTAAGGTCGGACCAACAGAGCATTGGCGGGTTATGATAACCGCTAAAACGAACAGAAGCTCAGAACTAGATTATCTATGGATCCGATATCACAAGGAGCGATTGGAGCAACTGTTGCGCAAGCGGTTTTCGGCCGCCGGCTACCGCGAAGCGCTGCGTTAATTGGTTTCGCCGCCGGCATGGCAGCGGACCTCGATGTTTTCATACCCTCTGGTGGTGATCGGGTAGCGAGCATGATCTATCACCGCCACTTTACCCATAGCTTGATCTTCATTCCGCTGGGTGGCCTCTTGACCTCACTTCTTTTCGTCTGGTGGAGACAGTTCAAAGGCTACAGGCGGGAGGTGATCGGGGCCGCAACAGTTGCTTACGCCACGCATGGTCTCCTTGATGCCTTCACAAACTATGGCACATTGCTATTTTGGCCGTTCTCAAATCAACGCGTCGCCTGGGATCTATTAGGGATTGTCGATCCGATGGTCACTGTTCCCCTGCTCATCGGCATGTTCTGGGCCGTTGTCGCGAAACAACCACGAGCTGCGCGCGTCGCACTGTTGGTCTTTGCAGCCTACGTCTGCTTCGGTGGTTGGCAGCACTACCGCGCCGCCAATGCACAAAGTGCACTTGCCAGTGCGCGCGGTCATGTAATCGAACGCGGCCGGGTGATGCCGGCGCCAGGCGCACTGATTATGTGGCGATCGGTATATACCTTCCAGGGAACACTTCATGTGGACGGAGTTCGTGTACCTTACATTGGCGAAACTTTGGTGCGCGTTGGCGGTTCCGCGCCCGTGGTTTTGTTTGATGACTTGCCCGAGGAGATCCGGGCTCGTCCTGACACTCGCCGAGTCTTTGACGTATTCAAGTGGTTTGCTGATGGGTTTGTCACGGCGGTGGCGGGTAATCCAACCGTACTGGGGGACCAGCGCCTCTCGGGTGATTTCAGCAGCCTGACTCCCCTCTGGGGAATTGATTTCGGCGCTTCGTCTCCCAGGCGCTGGCGCCCGGAGACCGAAAGAAGCGATTTCGTCGTTCGAATATGGCGAAGCATGATCTTTGGTGAGCCTGGCTACCGACCTATCACCGAAGCCTTATCGGCGCCAAACCAGGGTATCCACTGAGCGTTTTTGGGATCTTCCAGTTACGATTTCCAAAACGAGGAAAGCAGGACTAACGCCGCCAGGCCGCGCACGCCAAAAGAAGGCACTCCTAAAAGTTGCGTCGTTCGTGGGCTGGCGCTATAACTCCTTCGCAAAGGAGACAACCGATGAAAGGGTTGGTGCTGATACCGCTTCTCATGATGGCGATTTGGCCGACTCAAAACTCGGCAATATCGCGGGACGATTCATTGGTGGTTGTGACGGCGTTCAAGTGGTTCAGAGCGCGTCAGACGGTTGAGGAACTCGAGCATGCTGGTTCGAGCACAGCCGCAACCCTGGTGCGTCCCGAAAAGAACTTCGAGAGGAATACCAGGGTGAACGAGCCCGCAGGTGTCAGAGATCCTCGGGCTGATACTCTCGAAGGACGGAGCGAGGCACTGGAAGGGATAGTTCAGGAATCCCGTTCTTCAAAAGCCAAGCCTGTGGACGGTTTTGCTTACCAGGCCAAGATACGGAACATGGGCGCCAGGACCATTGACGTGGTCTTCTGGGAATATCGGTCGAGCGACCCGGCAGATCCGGGCAACGTATCGCGCCGGCAGTTCCTTTGCAGCGTTAATATCAAGCCAAAGAAGGATACAGAGCTCAAGGCTTTCAGCCTCTTAAACCCCATCGATGCAATAAGCGTAGATTCTCTGAACAAAAAATCCGAAAGCAAATTTACCGAGGAGGTATTTATTAATCGCGTGGAGTTCACCGACGGGACAATCTGGCAGCGCAAGGATTGGAGCTTTGCCGAAATCAAACGAGGGTACCAACGTGCCGTCGGTACGACGTGGGGCTCAGAGATGTGCCGGGGTATTTGAAAAGATTTAAAGCGGTAACTTCAAGCGAGCTTCGCAACCACATCCAGTCTGACGATTTTCCAGAATCAGCGCGCCACCATGAGCTTCGGCGATCTGTCGCGACAATACCAGGCCAATGCCCGAGCCCTTCGCCTTCGTGGTAAAGAAAGGGACAAACAGATTTGCTGTGTTTGCCAGACCCGGTCCTTCGTCCATGACTGCGACTTCTAACTGGCCATTTTTCTGTGTCCAACAGAGTTCGACTTTGCCGCCCGTTTCTAACGATGCGTCCACCGCGTTACGTATCAGATTAATCAGTAACTGTTCCAACTGTGCGCTGTCCCCCTGAACCGTTACTTCTGGTCCAGCAACAACATTTATAGGTAGTCTTGTTTCAAGGCTGGCAACGCGACGGACCAACTCGCCAACTTTTAGAGTTTCAAAACGAGGCGCAGGCAAACGCGCCAGTTTCGAGTAAGACTCGACAAACCGTGCCAGGGAATCTGCCCGTGAAGAGATCACATCCAGGCCTCGCTGCATGTCTTCACGCCAATCAGTAGGCTCCGGGTTGCGGTTGAGTAGATCAGCGAGACTGCCTGCCACCGATTTGATTGGCGCGAGCGAATTGTTCAGCTCATGGCCCAGGACGCGCAACAATCGTTGCCACGCAGTGCGTTCTTCTTCACGCAGTGTTTGACTTAGATCCGTGAGGACAAGTAACTGGTGCTGCACGCCACCTTCCCGAAAGGTGCTGCGTCGAATGTCCCAGCGCCCGACACCTCCGGGGAAAACCATCTGCAACGTGTGCGGACCGGCGGTGTCGTCCAGGTCCATGCACCGCGATAATCCGAGATCGGCATCAGTGCGACCGAGAAGGCGTGCGGCAGGTCGGGCCAGCAATCTCTCCCCGGCCCGATTAACAAGCCGCAACCGCCGGTCGCCCGAAAACGCAAAGACCGCGACATTGATCTCGGCCATCACCGTTCGCAGCAAAGCCGACGCTTCCAATGCCCCCAACCTTTGCTCGCGAAGGGTTTGGCCAAGGTCGTTCACCTCGAGCATGACTTCGCCGAGCGCGTCACCTGAGGTAGCGCGGCGCCCGCGAATTGAGAAGTCGCCTTCCCGAATGGCCGCCAGGATGTTGGATAGAGTTTGGAGCGGCCGCACCACACGTTGTTTTAGGTTAAAGACAATCCCCAACCACAAAAGAACCAACAGTAGATTCACGGTCCACTGCAAGCGCGCGGAGTATCCATGCAGCCAGAGCAACAAGGCGCAGAGCAGCACTCCGGGAAGGCCGATTAAGAGGGCGAGAAACGTAATGCGGTTCTCAAATCTCAACCGCGTCCCGGCTTTCAGGGCCGGATCGAGAGACGAGAATGACGAACTGCTTTTCGCCGGAGCTTTGTTGCTACTCACGTTGGATATGATAACTCAAGGGCCGGGCGAAATGCGGGTATGGCAGAGATAGTAAGGACACACCTGAACGCGGGGGCATGTTGATGGCAACACAGCTCCAACGAGCCAACGCAGTGCTTCTCGGTGCTCTCCGTGCCCTTCTTAGAAACACATCGGCCAGTTATCAGCGTCAACTGGTTGAACAAAAAAGCACCATGAACTTTGAGATGATCGTTCCGATCGCCCGGACACCCAATGTTTCATCTTGTTATCCGCTTGTGTATTAAACAAGCTGGGCAGCTCCGTGGCGAACTTTTTAGGTGAGGAGCATGAGCGCAACGTTGGGACGGCAATATATTGGGGGATCTCTTACCTAAGACAGCCCATACTTCTGCAGACGACGATATAGGGCGCTGCGGCTCAGACCCAATGCTTCAGCTGCGCGATTGGCATTCCCCTCGAAGCGAGCAAGCGCTTTCTTGATCAGCAGACGCTCTGCCTCCTCCAGACTCATCTCCTCGAGCTGCGCATCAAACTGATCATCCGCCGTAGACTGCAAAGCCAGGTCAAAGGCTGTGACAATGCTTCCCGAACTCATCAACACTGCGCGCTCCACAATATGGTCCAACTCCCTGACATTGCCGGGCCATGAATGTCGACGCAAGGCCTCTATCGCCTCCGGACTAAATCCCATGATCGTGCGGCGGTACCTTTCTGTGTGCTGTCGCAGAAAATGTTCCGCCAGAGGCGCTACATCCTCACGACGATCACGCAACGGCGGCAAATGGATCTCGACTGTGTTTAGCCGAAAAAGAAGATCCTGCCGAAACTTACCATGGGCCACTGCGGCATTAAGATCGGCATTCGTCGCCGACAGCACTCGCACGTCCACCTTTCGTGTTTTTGACGACCCAACTGGCTCGAATTCCCCGGTCTCCAGCACGCGAAGCAACTTCGGTTGAAGATTTAGAGGAACGTTGGCAATCTCGTCGAGGAAAAGCGTGCCACCATCGGCCAGCTCGAAGCGCCCGACGCGATCTGATTTGGCATCAGTGAAAGCTCCGCGGACATGACCAAACAGCTCACTCTCGAATACTCCTTCAGCCAGAGCTCCGGCATTGAGCGAGATCAATGGCTTCCCTTTTCGTAAAGAGATGGCGTGTAGAGCCCGCGTGATTACTTCTTTGCCCGTTCCGTTCTCGCCGGTGATGAGGACGTTGGCGTCTGCCGGCCCGATGCGCTTGACAAGTTTCAAGACTGCCTTCATTGCCGCCGACTCCGCAACGATCCGCGGAAGCCCTGAACGCGAATCGGCCACACTATCGCGCAAGGCGAGGTTTTCGGCTTCCAGGCGCTGGCCACGACGCAAGGCCGCCGCCAGATCGACTTGCGTACGCACCACTGCCAGCAAACGCGCGTTGTCCCAGGGCTTCTGAATAAAATCGCGCGCGCCCCGGCGCATAGCCTCGACCGCCAGGTCGACGCTGCCCCACGCCGTCATGACTACTACCGGAAGCGCCGGATCCAGCGTTTGGATCTGCGAAAGGAGATCGAGACCTTCGCTACCAGATGTCGTATCGCGCGCATAATTTAGATCGATGAGAACGACGTCGAACTCTTGTGATTCAACCGCCCTTAATACGCCGGCTGGTGATGCCGCAGTCTCGATATCAAAGCGCTCGGCCTTCAAAAGGAGACTGAGCGCGGCGAGCACGTCCGGTTGATCGTCGGCAATAAGAATTCTGGGCATGGACAACTTAATTCGAGCTGGCCTATTCGTAGCGCAGCGCCACCAGTGGATCTACTTTCGTCGCGCGCCGTGCTGGAATGTAACAGGCGAGCATGGCGACTACGAAGAGTATACTTGCCACCGTAACGAACGTAATGCTATCCGTCGCCGTAACTCCAAAAAGCAGCGATGCCATCCAGCGTGTCAATGCAAAGGCGCCGACCAGCCCAAACGCGATGCCTGCCAGGGCCAGCATCAAACCATTCTTCAAGACCAGCTTCAAAACGTCTCTTGTCTGTGCTCCCAGAGCCATACGCACCCCGAACTCATGGCTACGCTGCGTGACTATGTATGAGATGACGCCGTAAATTCCCACGCCTGCGAGCAGTAACGCCACAATGGCAAAGACCGTCAGCAGTTGTGTGCTGAAGCGAGCCCGAGCAACAGACCTTGCCAGCAAGCTCTCCATTGTCTGAACGTCTGCCACAGGTTGTTCGGCATCAAGGCTGCGAATCACATCGCGCGCCGCACCGGCGACGCTCAAAGCATCATTCCGCGTGCGCATTACGAGAGTCATCGACGTATAGGCTAGTTCAGGGTGCGGCCAATAGACCATCGGTTCTGGTTCACTATCGAGCTGCTTGTGTTGGATGTCGCCCACAATCCCGATGATTTCTGTGGGCACGTTCTCCTCTTTCATGAAGATTGTGATCCGTTCGCCAAGTGGGTCTTCATTGGCAAAATATTTTCGGACCAGCGACTCATTGACGACTACTACATGGCGCATTTCGGTAGCTTCTCGCTCGGTAAAGAGACGTCCACGCTTTAAGGGGATCTGCAAAGTCTGGAAGAAATTTGCATCGGTAACACAAACCCCGGTTCCGGGCGCCTGACCGGGAAGGGGCTTTGGCTGTCCATCGATCTCGAAACGCGTCGCCGCTCGTGGGCCCGCAAATGGCAGAAAGTTTATTGCCCCCACCGCTTCAACCCCCGGTAGATTTTGAAGTCGTTCAGTCGCCTGCTGGAAGAAACCGACAACTTTTTCATCCTGATCGTATTTCCTGCCTGGCAAAGCCACCCGCATGGTGAGCACATTCCCAGCGTTGAAACCGGGATCGACCGACTGGAGGCGGTTCAGACTCCTGATCAACAAGCCCGCTCCCACCAGTAGCATAAGCGCCAATGCGAGTTGGCTGATGACAAAAAGACTGCGCAAGCGATTGCTGCTTGGGCTACCCCCGCTTCGCCCCCCTTCCTTGATCGACTCGACATTGAGACGTGTGGCCTCGAGAGCCGGCGCCAGGCTGAAGACGATGCCGGTAAGCAATGAGACACCCATAGTAAATATCAGAACAGTGGAATCGATCCTGACATTCGAAAGGTCGATCAGCTCAGCCGGACTCAAAGCCACCAACAGACTTGTGCCCCACCAGGCTAAGAGGAGGCCTCCAATCCCACCCAACACAGCCAGAGGTGCTCCCTCAGTGAGCATCTGCCTGAAGACTCGCCAGCGACTGGCTCCCAAAGCGGTGCGAATTGCAATCTCTTTACGGCGTGCGGCGGCGCGGGCTAGCAGAAGGTTGGCAACATTCGCACAGGCAATTAGCAGCACCAGCCCAACCGCGGCGAGCAGCACATAAAGCGCCGGGCGAATCTCGCCGGTAAACTCAGTCTGTAAGGGAACGACATTCACGCCCCAGTTGGCGTTGAAGTCGTTGTACTGCTGTTGGAGCCGGGCGCTGATTGTGTTCATTTCGGCCTGGGCCTGCTCGCGGGTGACGCCTTCATTAAGGCGGCCAACCACCGTGACGAAGCGACCACGCCGCACACTCAACTCGTTCGTAATAACAAATGGCGCCCACAACTCCGCAGGCTTGTTGGTCAGGGAGCCTTTTTTGATGAACCACTGAAAGCCTGCCGGCATCACTCCGATGACAGTAGCTTCACGCCGATTGATATTCAGTTGCCGGCCGACAATGCCCAGATCGCCGCCAAAGCGGCGTTGCCAAAATTCGTAGCTGAGCACTACTACTGACGGTTGATCAGGCTGGCTGTCAGTAATAGAAAGGGCACGGCCGAGTAACGGTTCGACACCAAGAAGCGAGAACAGATTGCCTGTGGCGAGTTGCGCGGGGATCTCTTCAGGCTCGCCATCGCCAATCACAGAGGTGCGAATGTCGGCAACGCAGGCCAGGTCTGCAAAGGTACTGGTCTGGTCTTTCCAGTCCAGAAAGTTTGCCGGGCTGGCCACATTTCGATTTTCAGTGGGGCGGCTCTCCCAAACGATCATTAAATCATCAGCATTTCGATAAGGGAGCGATTCCAGTAACAAGGTATTAACCACACTAAAAATAGCCGTGTTCGCGCCTATGCCCAGTGCCAGTGTCAGCACTCCCACTAGAGCAAAGCCCGGACTCTTTGTTAGCAGCCGTAGACCATGTAAGAGGTCCTGAACCATGTTGTGCATTATTTCCCCCTTTGGCGATTGTCGATTGTCGATTTTACAGAGCGCGATGAGTTGAAGTTCAAATCGACAATCGCAAATTCCTGAAATCGACAATCGGCTTCATACCCGGGTGCTTTAGCAAGCTGCGGGCTCCATATGAAGGTCATTAAAGAAGGTTTCCATATTATTATTCCTCGATCATTGTCCTAACTGCGTGCACCTAGTAAACTGACGCATGTTCCTCTCAACTTAAATCTTTTGCTGAAGCTCATGACAACTCACACTTCCAACTATTTCGACCTTGCTTCCCGGTTGCCTGCGAATACAGTCGTCGCGTTCCACAACGTCGGTTGGGACGAATACGAAGAGTTACTCCTCCAAGTCGGCGAGAGCAGCGGGATGCGCATTAGCTTTGACAACGGATCTCTACAGATCATGACGACCTCACCCGAACATGAGAGATATGCATCATTCATCGAGCGGTTGGTTTCTACTCTTAGTCTCCAGCTACGCATCAACATTCTTTTCTTTGGCTCAGCAACCATTAAAAAGCGAGGAAATCGTAAAGGGAATGAGCCGGACTGTTGCTTCTATGTCCAAACCGCTACGGCCATTGGCAACAGAATGCACCTCGATTTCGAAGTCGATCCGCCGCCGGATATTGCCGTTGAAGTAGACCTGCATCACGACTCAAGACCCAAGTTTCCAATCTACGCCGGGCTCGGACTCCCGGAAATCTGGCGCTTTGATGGTATAAAGCTGACCATCTACCTGCTCGAAGATGACCACTACCGAGAATCTGCTACTAGCGTAGCTTTACCGATGCTTACCAGCGTCATCCTCACTGACTTTCTGAGCCGTCTGTCCCACGACAATGATCTCGAGATCTTGCTTGCGTTTGATGAATGGTTAAAGTCGCTGTCCCGTTGGGCCCTTTTCTGAGGGACTAACTCACTACTCATAGCGCAGCGCTTCGAGCGGGTCGATTTTGGTAGCTCGCCGAGCCGGTATTAAACACGCCGATATCGCTACCGCGCCAAGCACGATTGCCACAGTCGTAAAGACCTTCGGATCCGTTGGTTTCACCTCGTAAAGCAGCGTCGATAAGAAGCGAGTAAGCGCAAAAGCTCCAGCTAATCCCACTACCAGTCCGGCGAAAGTAAGGACCAATGCCTGAGACAGAACCAGTCTCAGGACGTCGCGACTTTGAGCACCGAGCGCGATACGCACCCCAATTTCGCGCGTGCGTTGCGTGACGGCATAACTCATCACGCCATAAATGCCGATGCTCGCCAGGACTAGAGCCAGTAAGGCAAAACTGCCCAGCAACGCCATGTTGAACCAGCGCTGCGCTACTGATTCATCCACCAGTTGGGTCATGGGCCGAATGTTGAAGACAGGTTGGTCCTTGTCCACCGCTCGGATCGCGTTGCGTACAGGGCCAGCGAGGACGGTTGGGTTACTGCCCGTGGTCTGGGTCACGATCGTCATAAAGCTCACCGAAGTTTGCTGGTACGGTAAGTAGTACTCGGGGCCAGGTTCAACATCCAACCCCTCGTGTCTAATGTCGCCAACGACACCGACTATTTCGCAAGCCACTCCTTGTCCGCCTTCTCCAGGAATGATGCGCTTGCCAATTGCCTCCTCACCGGGAAAGAAACGGCGCGCCAAGGTCTCATTGACGATTGTCACCGGAAGTGCTTGCGCGTGGTCCTGTTGGTTGAACGAACGCCCTTTTTGCAGCCGTATGCTCATCGCCCGAAAATAGTCGGGACTGACCACTCGGCGATCGGCTACGGGTTGTTCGCCTGGGGGAAATGGCGGCAGTCCTTCGATATCAAATGTGTAAGCGATAAAGGTCCCGCCCAACGGTAATGGGTAGACAGCTCCTACGGCGTCAACTCCCGGAAGAGCTTCAATGCGTTCGAGTGCGTCCCCAAAGAAAGCTGACTGCTGCGAGGGTTGAGGGTATTTAGCGGCGCTTACCGAAACGTCCGCCACCAAAACATTATTCGAGTCGAAGCCAGGCGAGACATCAAGCAACCGCTGAAGGCTATGAAAAAGCAGGGCTGCTCCTACCAGTAGGACCAGAGACAAGGCTATCTCGGAAACGACAAGGAGACTGCGAATGCGATTTTGCGTGATCCCGCCTCCTGCTGATCTGGTCCCCTCCTTAAGATTCTGATTCAGATCGCTGCGAGAAGCCTGAAGTGCCGGTGCCAGGCCGAAAAGAAGACTGGTGAGAGTTATCAACCCGATTGAGAACCAGAGGACATTCTGGTCCAGTTGAATCTCGGCAACGCGCGGAAGATCTGCCGGTGGCGATGAGCGCAGCAGTTCGATGCCCCACGTGGCCAGTAAGACCCCCGCAATACCTCCCAGAATTGCGAGCAGGAGACTCTCTGTCAGTAGTTGCCGGATAATCCGCCAGCGGGTGGCGCCAATCGCGGTACGAATCGAGATCTCCTTCTGTCTTACTGAAGCCCGTGCCAACAACAGGTTCGCTACGTTTGCGCAAGCGATGAGCAGCACCAACAACACGGCGCCAAGCAGAACATAGAGTGCGGGCCGAAGATTGCCAACCAGGCGCTCGTGAGTAGGAACCAGCGCAATATTCAATCCAGTGTTCGGACCCGGGTATTGAGTTGCCAACTGATTCGCAAGCAAGTCCATTTCGGCTTGGGCCTGCGTCAACTGAACACCTGGTTTTAGTCGTGCAAACAATGAGAGATAGACTGCACCCCGTGACGCTCTAGCACGGGCAGGAATATTCGAAATCAAGGGCATCCAGTAATCAACTTGCTGCTCTCCTACCGGAAACTTAAAACCGACCGGCATCACTCCGAGGACAGTCGCATGCTGACTCCCCAGTAGCAAACTTTGGCCCACAATATTTGGATCGCTATTGAATCGCCGTTGCCAGAGTTGATGACTCAGCACGACCACAGGAGTGCCTGACTGTTCTTCTTCGCGCGAAAAAGTTCGTCCGATCACTGGCTCGATGGCCAGCAGAGGAAACAGATCTGCGGAAACGAGGGCGCCACGCAATCTTTCCGGTTCGTCCCCAACTCTCAGAAACGTAGTAGACATATTAATTGCAGCTACGTGCGTAAAGACCTGATTCTGGTCCCGAATATCCTCAAAGTTTGGGAAGGAGAACGACGAAAAGAGTTCGCCGCTGTCGGCATCTTTTACGAGTATAGAGGTGAGCTGCTCGGAGTGCGGGAATGGTAATGGGCGCAACAGTAGAGTATTGACAACGCTAAAGATGAAGGTGTTAGCGCCGATTCCCAACGCCAGTGCCAATACTGCAACCAGCGTGAAGCCTGGACTCTTCCATAACAGGTGAATCCCAAAGCGCAAGTCTTGCCAAAAGTTCGCCATCTTCATCACTCCTTCAATTGCCGATATGAGGACTTTCCGATTGTCGATTTGAACTTTAACTAATCGCGCTCCCTAAAATCGGCATCGGCAGTCGGCAATCGACAATCGCAAATCGACAATCCCTTCATTCGTACCTTAATGCCACCAGCGGATCGACCTTCGTGGCGCGACGGGCCGGCACGTAACAAGCCACCAAGGCAACTACCAACAGGAAAACCGAGACAGCGCCAAAGGTCAGAGCGTCGGTCGGCGTCACTCCGAATAACAACTGCGTCATCAGGCGCGTCAACGCAAACGAGCCCGCCAATCCGAGAACCACGCCGAGTAACGCCAGGACCATACCTCTTTTTAGAACCAGGCTCAGAACATCGAAGGTCCGAGCACCAAGCGCCATGCGAACGCCAAACTCCTGGGTGCGTTGGGTAACCGCATAGGAGATCACGCCGTAGATACCGACAGCCGCCAGCATCAGCGCCAAACCGGCAAACACTCCCAAGAGCAGCAAAATAAATCGCGGTTGCGCGATCGATTCCGAGACTATCTGACCCATCGGTTTGATATTGTTGAGCGCCAGATTGTGATCGAGTGAACGAAACTCGGAACGTACCGCGCCAATTAAACCGGAAGGCTCCCCTTTTGTTTTCACCACCAGCGTCATCCCTCGAGAGGGACTTTGCGAAGCGGGCAGATACATCGAGGGCCGCGCGCTTACGTCGAGGCCGAAATGCTTAACATCCGACACCACGCCCACGATCTCACGCCAATTATCCGGCGCGGAGCCAATTCGCTTGCCGATCGGATCTTCATCCGGCCAGTAGCGACGGGCCAACGCTTCCGCGATTACTACAACGCGCGGCGCTTTCTCATTATCGCTTTCGGTGAAGAGTCGTCCCTTAATCGGCCTGATACCCATCGTGCGGAAATAATCATGAGTCACTGAACTGTACCAGGCCACTGGCTCCTGATTCGGGGGCGGTGCGGGTCGCCCCTCGATCATAAAAGAGGTGTCGGTATTGTTTCCGCTCAGAGGTAAAGTCGAGACGAGGCCGGCTGACTGAACGCCTGGCAACGTTTCGACACGTTCAAGCAGTTGCGAATAGAAAGAAACCATCTGCGGACGCTCGGGATAGCTGTTCCGGTTAAGGATAAAGCCGAGCGTTAACACCTGAGTTGGATTGAAACCCGGATCGACGCGCTGGAGAAGCAAGAAACTCTTCATCAAAAGACCACCGCCAATTAACAATATGAGGGCAAGTGCAATCTCCGCGACTACGAGGGCGTTGCGCAGTCTGCCACCACCGCTTTGCGATGTTCTTGCCGTCTCTTTGAGCGACTGACTGAGATCTAGTTTTGAGAGTTGAAGAGCCGGAACCAGACCAAAGGTGATTCCGGTTAGTAACGTAGTTCCAATCGTGAAGCCAAGCACACGGGTATCAATCGAGATCTCGTCGAGTCGAGGCGTGCCTTGTGGCCCAATGGCAACGAGCCACTGGACCAGCCAGAAGGCGAGCAGCACGCCCAGCGCGCCACCGGCCATGGCGAGCAGTGAGGTCTCGGTAAGTAACTGGCGAATCACTCTTCCGCGTCCGGCGCCAAGTGCTGCCCGTATGGCCAGTTCCTTTCGCCGCGTCACACCACGTGCCAACATCAGGTTGGCAACGTTCGCGCAGGCAATTAACAACACGAAACCTACTGCGACCAGCAACATGAGCATCGCGGGACGCAGAGGACCAACCGTTTGTTCGTGGAGGGAAACAATTGTCGCGCTTACATTCTGATTGGTTTCGGGAAACTGTTCTGCTAATCGTCCTGCAATTGTCACCATCTGGGCCTGCGCGCCCGCCACTGTGACACCTGGTTTCAGTCGCCCCATAACGCGCAGGACGTAACAGCCGCGCTGGCATCCCGGATTGAGCGTGGGACGCAGCGTGCTCCACAGTTCCGAATTGGGAATGATGGGAAGTTTGAAACCGGCGGGCATGACGCCAATCACGGTGTATTGTTCGCCAGACAGCGAAACTGTGGTCCCCGTGATGCCAGGGTTAGAATTGAAATACCTTTGCCATACCGAATGGCTCAAGACTACGACGCGTTCCGCCCCCGGTTGATCCTCTGATTCTGTAAAAGCACGCCCCAGTAGCGGCGGCACACCAAGCAAAGAAAAAGTATCATGCGAGACTACGGCGCCAACCAACTGCTGCGATTCCTCCTCTCGAGTCAGCGTGGGTCCCCATCCGGCAACAGCCGAGAGATGCTCGAAGACACTGTTCTGCGTGCGCCAGTCGTCGAATCCTGTTGGTGACAGCCATTCCTGTTCGGGACCGCCGAGCGCCTGGTGATTCTCCCAGGCCATCACGAGTCGTTCGGGCTCGGGATAAGGGAGTGGTCGCAGCAAGACTGCATCAACAACAGTAAAGATTGCGGTATTGGCAGCGATGCCGAGGGCCAGAGTCACGATGGCAACCAACGTGAAACCTGGTTGTTTCAATAGCGTGCGCACGCCGTAGCGAATGTCTTTGATTAAGTTTTCCATGATAAGAGTCCGATTTTTGATTTTTGATTTTTGATAGCCGATTAAATTCGTGTGTTTCTTTCGCGTTGGTTCGTGTGTTTTTTGTGGATCATGTGGTCCCTCCTTAACTGTTAGTTGGGGGTCCTTTCATTAACACCTTACTTCAGTAAGGTGGGTAGATCCCTCAGCGCTTTCCCTAACCGTTTCAACGGTTTGCTTCGTGTCACCAGAACCCTCGCGCGTCGTAAAACCGTTGAAACGGTTCCGACCTGGGGGCGTAACTGGTCCACCTAACAAAGTTAGGTGTTAATGAGAGTGCAATCGCAACCACAAATCGCAATTCCCCATCACTCGTACCTCAGCGCGACTAGCGGATCGACTTTCGTAGCTCGCCGTGCCGGAATCAGACACGCGATCAGCGCAACGAGTGCAAGCAGCAAGGGGACGACTACGAAGGTTGCTATGTCGTAAGAGCTGACACCAATCAACACCGACGCCAGAACCCGAGCCAGTACCAGAGCTAGACCAAGACCAACTACCAGGCCAACGCTCGCCAGCTTCATTCCCTGAATTGCTATAAGCTTCAAAACGTCCCGCCGGTTTGCTCCCAATGCCATGCGAATACCGAGTTCTCTCGTCCGTTGGGAAACGACGTAGGCCATCACGCTGTAAAGTCCGACGGCCGACAACAACAGGGCCACCACTCCAAACGCCAGTGCCAGGGTCGCAGCCATGCTTGGCCCCCACAAGGCCCAGGTCATGTGTTCGCTCATCGTTTTAATTCCGTATAAGGGAATGCGTCGATCAATCACCTGGGCCTCGTTGCGAATCGGATTAACCAGCGCGGCGGGATCGCCACTGGTACGGACGATTAGTGTCATTCCGCTGGGACCGCGCTGCGAGACCGGGTAGTAGTAGTAAGGACGCGGATCTTCGGCCAGATTGCGGTATTTACCCGTCTTAGCGACACCCACCACTTCGATTGGACCACTCTTGCTCCCCGTGCCGATGAAGATGCGTTTGCCGACAGCATCCTCGCCCGGCCAAAGCATCTGCGCCATTCTCTCATTAACGATGATGACGCGTGCGGCTTCCTTATGATCCGGGTCGTCAAAATCACGACCAGCCAGTAGCGGAATCTGTAGAGTCCTGAAGTATCCTGAAGTGACGACACTGTTCATGATGTTACGCCCCGCACTGCCGGACGCGAGCGTTTCACCCTCCCGCAGGATTGGACCACTGGAGTTCGAACTATCCCCCAACGGCAAGAGACGGGCGAAACTTGCTGCTTCGACGCCGGGTACAGTCACAGCTTGTTCCAACATCCGTCGATAGAAAGTTCTAGTCTGCTCATCGTCATAACCAACCAGTTCGGGATTCATTGAGATCAGCAGCACGCCCTGAGTTGTGAAGCCGGGATTCATCGTTTGCGCGTTCCGAAAACTCTTGATAAAGAGCGCGCCACACACCAGCACCACCAGCGACAAAGCCACTTGCGCCACGACCAAACCGTTTCGCAATGTGAACCACCGGCGCCCTCTTTTCTGGCTGTAATTAGCATCGCCTTTCAGCACCGGTACTATCTCGGGATTCGAGGCATGCAATGCGGGAGCGAGTCCAAAAACAAGTCCCGTCGCAAGCGAGATTACAAGCGTAAACCAGAGAGCGCGGGCGTCGAGTGAAAAGAAATCGCTAATGATCGCGTAAGGCAGAACGGGAACAAAGCCTTGCATCAAGTCTGTAATCCAGTACGCCAGCAATAGTCCAAAGCCTCCGCCGAGCGCCGACAGCAACATGCTCTCCGTTAGCAGTTGACGAATCAACCGAGCGCGACTGGCGCCAAGCGCAAGACGCACGCCGATCTCTTTTCGACGTGAGGCCGCGCGCGCCAGCAGCAGATTTGCTACATTCGCGCACGCAATCAGGAGAATGAGGCCGACAAGCGTCATAGCTATGGCGGACCCACTCTTCATGACCGGAGCCGCTTCGTCCCAGCGTCCTTCAATTTCGCTTTTGACGACTCCGCGTGTGGAACTTGCTCGGTAGTTTGGATAGGTCTGGTTCAAACGTTGCGTGATAGCCGACATCTCGACCTGTGCTTGAGCTTGCGTAACACCTGGTTTTAGTCGAGCTAGCAACGTCAGCCACTGGCTGTTTCTCGAACCCAAGAGTCCGGACGAGCGTTTCATTTCCTCGACCATCATCATGGGCACCCAGAAATCGAGCGCCAGACCGAAGTTTGAGCCGTTAAAGAAGTCGGGCGCCACGCCGATCACGTGATAAGGGCGGCTGTTAAGTTCGATTGTCTTTCCAACAATGTTCGGGTCGGCGGCAAACCGTCGCTGCCAGAGGCGGTGGCTGATTACTACAACAGCATGCGTGCCAGGCGTTCTATCCTCTTCAGGAGCAAACGGCCTGCCCAGAGCGGGCTTAATTTGCAGAACATCAAAATAGTTTCCACTAACAAACTGCCCCCAAATAACGTCGTTCTGGTTCTCAGTGCTCAGCGCCGCCTGGGCCAAATCCTCGGCAACCAGTCCAGCAAACACCGAGTTTTGATCGCAATAATCGGCGAAGTCAGGATAAGAAAAGCTGCCAGTCGTGCCACGGTCCTCAGTGGCCTCGAAAAGCCGGACCAGTTGATCGGGCTCGGGCACGGGCAAGCTGCGAAAGAGGAAGGCACTAACGCCACTGAAGATTGCTGCGTTGGCGCCGATTCCCAGAGCGAGGGCCAGCACGGCTACGATCGTGACACCCGGTGTCTTCACCAGCATGCGGATCCCATAACGAAGATCTTGAAGGAGTGTATACATTACATTTCCTCTACCTGAGTCCTATTAGTAACAAAGTTCGTGATCGTTCGTGGATCTTGCCTTTGGTCCCGTTAAGAGTGATCCACCAACACACCCGAACAACACGCGAATGAAGCAAACGAATCGCCTTCGTTCAAATTCAAAAGCCAAAGGGCAAAGGCCCAAGCCCAAACGATCTAATCGCAAATCAAAAATCAAAAATCCGCAAATCCGCTTTCATTCGTACCTGAGCGCCACCAGTGGATCGACCTTCGTTGCCCGGCGCGCCGGTAGGTACGCTGAAAGTAGCGCCACCAGAATCAGGACCGAAGCCGTGATAACAAACGTCAACGGATCTGTGGCGCTGACTCCATAGAGCACGCTCTCAAGCAGGCTTGTTAACAGAATTGCGCCTGCGAGTCCGATCACGACTCCCACCAAAGTCAGTTTTACTCCGTGACCCAGAATCAGTCTTAAGACGTCGCTGAATTGGGCACCCAGCGCCATTCTTATCCCTATTTCGCGCGTGCGCTGCGCGACCGTGTAAGAGGTCACCCCGTAAATTCCGATTGCCGCCAATGTAAGCGCCACCACTCCGAAAGCGCCGAGCACGGTTGCCGCAATCCGCGCCGGAAACAGCGCCAGCCGCATGTGCTCACTCATCGTCTTGACCTCATAAAGAGGAAGAGTTTGGTCCAGCGAACGTATTGCGGCAGTGACAGCCGCCAGTGATGAGCGGGGATCACCCGAGGTCCGCGCGATCAGCCTGGCATTTAAGGAAGCACTCTGGGCCAGCGGGAGCCAGACGAAAGGACGCGCATCTTCCGCAATATTGAAATACTTACCGTCTCTCGCAATGCCGACGATTCGCCTGAACGGACCCGTACTGTCGTTGACGCTAAACCGCCGGCCGATGGCATCTCCGGTTGACCCCACATCCGGAAGCAGGTGACGGACAAAAGTCTCATTCACCACAGCAACTAATTCAATGTCCTCTCGGTCCTGATCAGTGATCTCACGCCCAAAAAGAAGCGGCGTACCCATAGTCGAAAAGTATTTCGAGCCGACGGAGGCGAGCATTGCGATTGGCACATTGGAGCCGCGCTCTGAGGGTTGTCCTTCGATGTAAACCCCGCTCGAGTTGAAGCCCAGGTTTAGGGGAATGAAGTCAGTTATTACGGCGGATTCAATTCCGGGCAGCGCTTCAACGCGCTCGATGGCCTGGCGATAGAATCCCTCGGCTTTTGCTCGATCGTAGCCTTGAAGGCCCAGGTCGAATGACAGGAATAGCGTATTCTTTGTATCGAACCCGGGATTTAATGTTTGCAGGTTTTGCAGTGTGCGCGTTACTAATCCTGCGCCAATTAGCAGCATCAGCGAGAACCCAAGCTGGGCCACAACCAGACTGCTTCGCAAACGTGAGCGCCCGTAGCCTGCCTGCGCGCCTGTCTCTTTTAATGCCGTAGTCAACCCTAATCGTGTCGATTGCAGCGCCGGAGCCAGGCCAAATAGCGCCCCCGTTAAAAGAGAGACTGTCAGCGCAAAAATAAGGACCCGCCAGTCCATGCTTATATCCATGGTCAACGGGAAATCCACTGGAGGCCGGAACGCGATCAGAAAACCAACCATCCAGTGCGCCAGCCCAAATCCCAGCGCGCCTCCAATCATCGATAACAATGTGCTTTCAGTCAGCAGTTGGCGTATGAGGCGGCGGCGATTGGCTCCCAGCGCCAGCCGAATCGCGATCTCTTTGCGGCGATCGGTGGCGCGGGCCAGCAACAGGCCGGCAAGATTTATGCAAGTAATCAGGAGGACGACCAAAACGGTGCCCATAAGAATCCAGGTGAAACTTACAACTCCCTCCCGAAGATCCGGAATAATCAGTCCCGGTGGTGTGAGGCGTACGCTCTGTCCCTCATTAGTCAAGGGATACTCCTGCGCCAGTTGCTGGGCCAAAACATTTAGTGATGCCTCAGCCTCCCGTTGACTAATCCCGGCCTTGAGGCGTCCGATGGCAAACAGATTTTGAGTGTCGCGATCATCAAGCCACCTGGCCCCGGGTTCGGTCCACTCCAGCATGGCCAGCGGCACGAACACGTCCGGCGCGTAGATGAGTTCCGTTCCCTTAAAACCTTCTGGTGCAATACCAATGATTTCGAAGGGACGGTTATTCAGCAGCACCTGCTTCCCTACGATGTCAGGGTCCGCACCAAAGCGCTTCTGCCAACAGTCATAGCTCAAGACAATGACGGGGTGAGTTAAGCGGGTCTGGTCCTCTTCAGGGAGAAATGTACGCCCCATGAGAGCCTGAACGCCCAACGTATCAAAGTAATTACCTGAAACTTCATAGCTCCAGACGCGCTCATTGTTCCCGTCGCGGCTCAGGCTAAGAGGAGCAAACCGGTAAACGAGCAGATCCTCTAACACCTGATTGCGCTCGCGAAAATCCTTGAAATTAGGATGGGAGAACGCACCAAGCGAATCGTTCTTTCCTCTGATGGCAACTGATGCGACCTGTTCGGGCTGCGGTACGGGTAGCGGACGCAGGAGAACGGTGTTGACCAGACTAAAGATCGCGGTGTTGGCGCCTATGCCCAGAGCCAGCGTAATGAGCGCGATGGCGGTAAAGCCTGGTCGCTTAATAAGACTGCGCAGTGCGTAGCGAATGTCGTTCATAATTTTTTATTTTCTGAGTTTTGATTTTTGATTGCGTTTTGCGCGATGAAGATCAGGCTCAACAAAAAACCAAAAACCAAAACAAACGCCAAAGAAAAACCAAAGACCTAAGACCTAATCCCAAAGGCCCAAGTCCCAGGACCAAAGAGCAAAGGCGCAAGCCCAAACATTCCAATCGCAAATCAAAAATCCAAAATCAAAAATCTCTAAGCGCCATCATCGGATCGACTTTCGTTGCGCGACGCGCCGGGATGTAACACGCAAAGAGCGCCACCAGGGCAAGCACGCCTGTCACAAGGACAAACGTCAGCCCATCCGTGGGCGTGACTCCGAAAAGCAGAGTACGAATTACGCGCGTGAGCGCAAACGAGCCAATCAAGCCCACGGCTATTCCGATGATCGCCAAGGCCATTCCTTGCCGCAGAATCAACTTCAATACGTCACGCGCTTGCGCGCCCAGTGCCAGACGAATCCCCAACTCTCGCCTGCGCAGCGTGACTGCATAAGAGAGCAGCCCATAAATTCCGACTGACGCCAGTATCAAAGCCAGTACTCCAAACAGCCCCATCAACAGCATGCTGAGACGAGGTTGGGCTATGCTATCCGCCAGAATCTTCTCCATTGTGCGTACATTGGAAATAGGTTGACTCGGATCGATCGACCAAACAGCATGGCGAATTGCCGGAATCAGTATCCTCGGCTCGACTCGAGTGCGAGCCAGCACAGTCATGTCGGAATAGGGTGCTTGCGAGGCCGGCAGGTAGTAGGTCGGTTCCGGTTCGGCTTGCAAGCCTGCCGACTTGACGTCTCTAACAATACCGACAATCTCAAACGAGGTTAGTCGCTCGTTCTTCCAGATACGCGCGGGTGGGTTCGGATTGATCCGCTGTCCAATAGGATTCTCGTGGGGAAAATAACGGCGCACGAATGCCTGATTTACGATGGCTACTCCCGGGTGGTCCTGATCGTCGGCCACAGTAAACTGGCGCCCACTAATAAGTTGGGCACCGATAGTTCGAAAGTAATCCCAACTGACAGGATGGAAATTTCCTGATTGAGACTCGCCAGGCGCGAGCGGGGCCCTCCCCTCGATAGTGAAGCTGTCCACCCAATTAGCCTCTAAAGGATGATCGTAAGCAATAGCGACTCCTTCGACTCCTGGCAGGGCGGAGATCTGTTCGATTAACTCATCGAAGAAGCGGTTGATTCTTTCCGTGCCCTTATACTTGGATTCCGGCAGCGTCAGGGTCAGCGACACCACATTCTCTGGTATAAAACCTGGATCCACTTGCCGGATTTGCCAGAAGGACTTCATCAACAGGCCCGCGCCTATAACCAGCATCACGGCCATTGCGATTTGCAGAACCACGAGGGACTGCCGCAGCCTTAGTCGGAGTCCGCCTGGCCCGGAAGTACGCTCGCCTTGCTCGAGCGCGGTCTGGAGATTTGGCTTGGAGGCTTGCCAGGCAGGAAGCAGGCCAAACAACAAACAAGTAATTAACGACAGACCGATCGTGAAACCCAGTACCCGCAGATCCAGTTGCGTCTCATTCAGTCGCGCAATCTCCACTTGCATGAACTTAAGGATTAGGTCTATGCCGAACCGAGCCAGGGCAATTCCAGCTACCGTTCCCAACAAAGACAGCAACAAGCTCTCAAGAAAGAACTGTCGCAAGAGTCGCATTCGGCCGGCCCCCAACGCCACCCGGATTCCGATCTCTTTGCTGCGGGCCGCGTACTGGGCCATCAAGAGACCGGCGATGTTGGCGCACGCAACTAACAGCACGAGTCCAACGGCGCCAAGCAACATCAGGAGGGCCGGCCTGACGTCGCCCGCCATCTCATCCATAAATGCACTGACAATGATCCCTTCGCCCTTATTCGCCTTATATTCCTGTCCGAGCCGGGCCGCGATTGTGTCCATCTCTGTCTGAGCCTGAGCGATAGTAATCCCCGGTTTAAGGCGCCCCAGTACTCCGAGCACATGAGCGGTACGCACTGCCGCCCATTGCGCACTAAAGGACATTGGGATCAAGAACTGCTGTTGCTTTCGGTCGAAGGAGATCTGACCCGATGTAGTGGGCCAGGCGGGATAGATTCCAGGCGGCATAACGCCAATCACAATGAAGTTCGCATCGTTTAGTGTGATTGTTTTGCCAACAATTGACTGGTCGCCACCGAAACGTCCTTGCCAGAAGGCGTGTCCGAGTATTACGACGTGTCCTTTGCCTGGCTCGTACTCTTGCGGAAGGAATGATCGTCCGAGAAATGGTTCGCGGCCGATTACATGAAAGTATCCGGCGCTAACTCCGGTACCAAGTAGTTGCTCTGGCTCACCTGATCCCGTAAGAGTCAAGGTCGCGGCGCCATAGGCCGCAATATCTTCGAAGACAGTGTTCTGATTCTTCCAATCGAAGAACACGGCGGGCGCGACGCGCCAACGTCCCTTGCCCGGCACGTCTTCCCACAAGGCAACAAGCCGATCGGGATCATTGTAAGGCAACGGCCTAAGCATCACCGCGTTGACGACACTGAAGATTGCCGTGTTGGCGCCTATCCCGAGCGCCAGTGTGAGCACTGCGATCGCAGTAATGCCGGGGTTCTTGAGCAACATGCGCGCGCCGTAGCGCAGGTCCTGCCATAGGGTGTGCATGGTTTCGTCCTCTGTACTGTCTCCGTTTAGTGCTACTTCGTGTGGCTTCGTGGATAGTCTTTTTGACGACCTAAAAGCCATCCACGAAATCACACAAAGTCACACGAACACGTCAATCACAAGTTAAAGAAGGCCTCGCTATTCGTAACGCAGTGAGACCAATGGATCGACCTTTGTCGCTCGGCGCCCTGGGACGTAACAGGCAATGAGCGAGACTGTGGTAAGCAACACCGCTATGCCTGCAAAAGTAAGCGGATCTGTTGGCTCCACACCGAAGAGCATGCTTGCCATCAGACGAGTCAAACCGAACGCTCCGACAAGTCCAAAGGCAATGCCGAGCAAAGCCAACGTCATTCCTTGTCCCACGATCATCCTAAAGACGTCTTTAGGTTGGGCCCCGAGGGCCAGACGAATACCTATCTCCTGCGTGCGCTGAGTGACGCTATAAGACATCACCCCATAAATCCCGACAGCGGCCATCAGCAACGCCACCATTGCGAAGATCCCGATCAGCAGTAAGGTGAAGCGCCGCTGCGCCACGGAAGCAGAGATTAACTGCTTCATTGTGTTGATCTCGTAAACAGGAATGTCCGCATCGACCGCGCGAATAGCCTCCCGAACAGGAGCGGCAAGCGCGCCAGGATCGCCGCTCGTGCGCACAACCAATTGCATGTATGAACCCGTCCATTGCGCCTGGGGGACGTAGGCTTGCAGGTCAGGCGGAATCTCTAGTCCATAGTGATGCACGTCGCCAACTATTCCGACGATGGTCCTTAGCGGACCGTCAATTCCTCCCAGGCGGATGCGCTTGCCGATTGGATCTTCGTTGGGCCAGATACGCTGGGCCGCGGTGTTGTTGATGAGTGCTACCAGTGGCGTGTCGGCAGTGTCGTGTTCAGTAAACCACCGCCCGCGCAGCAGCGGAATGCCCATTGCCCTCAGATAATCGGTGCTGATGCCAAAGCGCTCGGCGCTGGGCGCTTCCGCAGGGTTTGGCAGCGGTTTCTCTTCGACATGGAAGGCGCTCGTGTCCTTATTGCCACCGAAGGGCAGATTGCTGACGATTCCCGCTCCTTCAACACCGGGCAATGCTCGAATCCGTTCGAGCGATGCGGTGTAGAAAGCGATGATTTGCCGGGCCTCGTCGTACTTTGCGCCTGTTGCTGGAACCTGCATCGTCAGCAAGTTGCGTGACTCAAACCCTGGCGTCGAATCAAGCACCCGGACGAAGCTGCGGATGAGGAGGCCTGCTCCCACTAGCAGGACCAGGGCAAAAATCATCTGTGCGACAACAAACGATTCGCGTAATCGACGCTGTCTTTTGCTGGAAGAACCCCTGGCGCCTTCCTTCAAGGCAAGCTGCACATCCTGGCGCGCGGCCTGCCAGGCCGGAGCCAGGCCGAAGAGCAGGCAAGTCAGCAACGACATAAGCAGCGTGAACGCCAGCACCCACGCATCAACATTGACTGGCTGCAACTGTAAGATTTGAGCGGGACTGATTCCGATCAATGTCTCTGTTCCCCACACAGCCAGCAGGAGCCCGATGCCCGCGCCAATCACCGACAGCAACAAGCTCTCAATCAATAACTGTCGCACGAGGCGCCATCGTCCTGCCCCGAGGGTCGCACGGATCGCCAACTCTCGTGCACGCTCGCTGCCACGAGCTAGCAGCAGGTTCGCAATGTTTGCGCACGCTATCAACAACACCAGACCCACGGCTACCAGCAGAAGGTAAAGCGCCGGACGAATCGCGCCAACAAACTGGTCTTGCAGGCGGGCCACGCTGATTGCCGCAGTCGCATACGTTTGCGGATGCTCACGGGACATCACTTCCATGATGGTCTTCAACTCATTGTGCGCCCGTTCGAGACTAACGTCGGGCTTAAGGCGCCCGACAGTCTTCAAATGTTGGCAGGTGCGACACGCGAAAGATTGAATTAGGTCATAACCGACGGGGGCCCAGATGTCTGCGGGCTCATAGAAGTTCGCGGCAAGCAGATCTTTGAAGTTTGGCGGCATCACTCCGACAATCGTGAACGCTCGGTCACTCAGAACCAGTGGTTTGCCAAGAATGTTTGGATCGGAGTTGAAGCGCCGCTGCCAGAGCGATTGACTGATGATGACGACGAAGCGAGTGGAAGGCCGATCTTCCTCAAATTGAAAGTCTCTTCCTAATGCGGGGCTGACGCCGAGCAGTCTGAAGTAGTTCGCGGAGACACGCAATCCCTCAATCACTTCTGGCTCACCCAGGCCAGTTAGCGTGCCGCCCCCTCTTCTGATCACCGCAAGGTGTTCAAAAGCATTGCTTCGCTCACGCCAGTCAACGAAGGTTGTGTACCCGGTGTTGCCCAACACTCCGTCAGTTTCTTTTGTTGATACCATCACCAACCGATCTGACTCGGGATAGGGCAAGGGCCGCAGCAAAACCGCATTGACTACACTGAAGATTGCGGTGTTGGCACCAATTCCCAACGCGAGCGTAATGACGGCAGCCAGAGTGAACCCGGGCCTTTTTAACAACATGCGCGCGCCGTAGCGGAGGTCTTGCCAGAAGGTATGCATGTTCTCGTTCCTGTGTGCCGTTCGCGTTTAGGGCTACTTCCTATAACTTCGTGGAATCTTTTTTTTGACCGGCTAAGAAGTCATCCCCGAAAACACGGAAGTCACTTTCGTCCGCCCAATCAAAAATCAAAAATCAAAAATCCACAATCCCCTTCATTCGTACCGCAGCGCCACCAACGGATCGACCCTGGTTGCTCGTCGCGCCGGGATGTAACACGCCAGGAGGGCCACGCCGGTAATTAACAGAGCTACTGCGACGTATGTGGCCGGATCGGTGGGGCTTATCTGATGCAACAAACCCGAAAGAATGCGAGTGAGCGCAAATGCCGCAACAAGTCCCACGCCAACACCAATCAACGTAAGCTTCAAGCCCTGACCGACAATCAGCCTGATGATGTCCCGCGTCTGCGCTCCCAGAGCCATCCGTAACCCTATTTCCCGGATCCGTTGCCCTGTGCTGAAGCTCATCACGCCGTAGATCCCAATCACTGCGAGCGCTAATGCCAAAAAGGCGAATGCTCCGAGCAACGCCATGTTGAAGCGCCGTGCTTTCAACGAGTCGTCCACCAGTTGGTCCATCGTCGTTACTGCATAGAACGGTTGCTCACTATTGCTCTCCCAGATGGTTTCTTTCAGCGACTGAATCAGGGCGTTAGGATCGTTCTTCGTGCGCGCCACAAAAATCAGCGAGCCCGTCGGCGACTGCGGATAAGGAACGAAGAACTCGGCTCGAGGGGCTTTCTCCGGACCATCCTGTCGCTGATCGCTGACCACCCCTACAATTTCAAGGGCTGTTCCGGCACGCGAGTCACGGCCGCCTCGTCGCAGCGTAAACCTTCGACCGACCGGGTCTTCGTTGGGCCAGTGGCGAGTCGCCATTGTTTCGTTGATCACGGCGACAGGCGGCGAGTCTTTTCCGTCAAACTGCGTAAAGACTCGACCCGTCAGTAACCGGGCGCCGATTGCCGAGAAATAGTTGGCTGAAGCGATCGTAAACTGAGAGACCGGTTCCTG
>DATKDA010000138.1:0-13777 GCA_035512935.1 Pyrinomonadaceae bacterium
GTGAGCACGCTTGGTCCGCTGCCACTAATTCTGGTAACCCTGATCGTTACGACGACAATAGTGTTTTTGACAGAGCTCACCAGTAACACAGCAACTGCGGCAGCTTTTTTACCGGTGGTGGCCGCAACTGCGATCGGCATGGGCGCCAGCCCTTTGCTCTTAGCAATACCGACTGCGGTCGGTGCAAGCTGTGCGTTCATGATGCCGGTGGCTACTCCGCCTAATGCACTGGTCTATGGCAGCGGGCGAATTACTATTCCTCAGATGGTGCGAGCGGGAATCTGGTTGAACTTCCTTCTCATCGGAATCATTGTATGCGCTGTTTTTTTGCTTGCTCCGGTCGTATTTGGCTTTTAGCGTAATCTCTGCCGGAGGTTAGAGTCCGCTCGTTATTGGGGGTGTAATGGAGCTTAACTTATGCAACACAATCGAAGGCAATTTCTGACCAGTGCCGCGGGATTTGCGCTTTCATACGGCCTAATTAATCGACTGGGCCTCGGTCAGGAAAAGAGGGGAACAAGAGTCATCCTGCTTGGTACCAGGGGTGGGCCTCGTATTGGCGCAACAGGTCGCAGCAACCCTTCCACGCTCGTGTTGATCAACGATGTCCCGTTCGTTGTCGATTGTGGATATGGCACGTCGCGGCAGTTCCTGGCCGCCGGCGTGCCCCATAACCGACTGCGCTACATCTTCATTACTCATCATCATTCCGATCACAATCTGGAATACGGTGCGCTGTTCTATAACGCGTGGGTTACGGGTTTGACTGGCCGGATCGATGCTTACGGTCCGCCGGGTCTCGAGAAAATGACGCGTGACTTCTTCAATTATATGAAACTCGACATTGACATACGCATCGAGGACGAAGGCCGGCTAGACCCACGCAAACTGATCTTTGCTCATGATTTTAGTAAGCCGGGCGTGCTATTGCAGAACGGTGATGTGAAAGTCAGTGCGGGCCAGGTTCGTCACCCATTAGTCAAGCACGCTTATGCATATCGGTTCGACGCAAAAGATAGGTCAGTTGTAATTTCTGGTGATACAACATACGCGCCCGAACTGGCCGAGTTCGCCAAAGACGCAGACGTCCTCGTGCATGAAGTAATGTATCTGCCGGGCATAGAGGTGCTGATCAGGCGTTTGCCCAACGCAACGAGATTGCGACAGCACCTCCTGGAGAGCCATACCGTACCAGAAGATGTCGGGAGAATCGCCGCCCAAGCGGGAGTCAAAACATTGGTGCTCTCACACCTGGTCCCAGGCGACGATCCATCAATAACTGAGGATCAGTGGACGGAAGGAGTGCGCAGGCACTTCAGCGGACGAATTATAGTTGGCAAAGACTTAATGGAGATTTGACTTGGCCCTAACTAAATGGAAGAAAATGCTCGTCTCATTCGTCAAAGAGGTGATTCATTAGCAGTATCGTCAGGTTCTTTACCGCGAGGAGTCAGCGATGAAGAGGATGGTAGTCGTTAAGCTCTCAGTGCTTCTGTTTATAGTTATCTCTCCAGCTAGCCAGCCATCGTCCCCTGACTCAACTCTTCCTGGAATGTTCGTCGCCACCAGCCCCTGCGATGCGGTGTCAAGATCACTGCTCAAGATTCCTGAAACGGCTGACTGTGAACTGATAAAGTGGGACCTCAAGCTCCACCACGATCCAGGCACGCGTGCGTCCGACAGGTACGAACTCAATTACGTGTATGGCTTACCCAGACAAGGAACAAATGGAGTAACTCAAGGAGGAGTACGGGTAGAGCGGAAAGGAAAATGGACGGCCGTTAGAAGCACAAAAGCAATTCCCGATGCGGTAGTTTATCGACTCGATCCTGACAAACCACAGGACTCAGTATCTTTCCAAGTGATAGACGATAACCTTCTTCATTTATTAGACCGCGATGACGGCCTTATGCCGGGAAACGCCGCCTGGAGTTACACCCTCAGTAGGATCGGAACTCCGGACCGGCGTTCACCGAACACCGCCGTTTTCCCCGCCTCTCGCGTTACAACGGGTTCTACGACTTCCCCAGCGTTGCCGGTAATCGGTGATTCTCCTGTTCTCGGAGTTTTTGTTGGAAGAAGTCCGTGTCGGGACCTGGCCACAGAATTGAATAAACCAGTAAGTGACGACTGCACGAAATTAAAGTGGGAGCTTACGCTGTACCGCGACCCCGGCAACGATATCCCGACGACATACAAACTTAAGGGAACTCTTTACCGCGAGCGTGCTGGAGAAGGAAGATGGGTAATCGTTAAAGGGACAAAGACCGATCCGGATGCAGTAGTTTATCAGCTCAATCTCAACAACCCTCAAGGTGCTCTACTCCTTTTGAAGGCCGACGACAACATTCTCTTTTTCCTGGATGGGGAAGGAAATCCTATGGCCGGGAATGGTGACTTTAGCTATACCCTCAATCGGACAAATGATGTTCGGCGCGACGTTGAGGGTCCCTCGAATGCTCTACACAAATCCGGCATGCCCGGTCGCGTTGACAGGTCTATCCCGGCTCCGTAGTATTTCTTCCAGAAAAGGGGAGTAGGTCGCCCACTCGGATTCAGGGTCCGGTGAAGCCGTCAATACGATGCTCATTACGCAGCATCCGGTTCATCGGGAAGAGCAAACAAGCTCAATGACCAAGACCTTTTGCAGCCCTCGTGGCACGCAAAGGGTTTTTCTTTTGCGCGCCTGTTAAAGGCGTTTAGCGTGAAAGGATTAAATGGTGGTTGAGCTTTTTCCGTTTGCTGATTATTGGTGGTTCTACCTGAGCTTTACCGGCTTTGTGCTTCTGCTCCTGGCCATCGATCTCGGAGTATTTCATCGTCAAGCCCACAAAGTCTCTTTTCGTGAAGCGGCTATCTGGAGCGCCGTCTGGGTCGGATTGTCGCTTCTGTTCAATGTCCTTCTTTACCAATATGCCTTATGGAAGTTTCCGCAGGATCCCCGCTTGATGGCTCTGCCGGGCTTTGACCCGTCGGGCGCCGCGTGGCGCGTCTCGCTTGAGTTCCTCACAGGATATATCGTCGAGAAATCGCTCTCCGTAGACAACATCTTCGTCTTCGTGCTGGTTTTCGGTTACTTTGCGATCCCGGCGAAATATCAGCATCGCGTCCTGTTTTACGGCATCATCGGCGCGCTCATTTTTCGCGCTATCTTCATTGCGCTTGCTAGCGTGTTGATGCAATACCAATGGATTGTGATCATCTTCGGGATATTCCTTATCTTCACAGGTATCAAAATGATGCTCGCTTCCGAGAAGGGCGTCGAGCCAGGTAAGAATCTGCTGATTCGGTTGTTCCGTCGCTTCGTTCCCGTCACCTCTGAGTTCCATGGTCAGCGCTTCTTCGTTCGTTCCAACAATCGCTTTTACGGTACTCCGTTGTTCATCGCTCTGCTCTTCCTGGAGGCAACAGATGTTATCTTCGCCATTGACTCTGTGCCGGCGATCTTTGCATTGACAAGTGAACCACTAATTGTCTTTACGTCTAACATCTTTGCCATTCTGGGCCTGCGCGCTCTGTACTTTATGCTGGCCGGAGCGATCGACAGGTTTTACATGCTGAAATACGGCTTGGCAGTGGTGCTGATCTTTGTGGGACTAAAGATGGTTTGGCTCAATGATCTTTTTGGCGGCAAATTCCCGATTAGTTTGTCACTGGGCATTATTACTTCGGTAATTGCCTTGTCAGTGATAATTTCTTTGATATTCCCAAAGTCATTTCCCGAAACAAAAGGGGGCAGGTGAATGCCAAGTACTGACTCGTTTATCGGTCGCAGCTAGTGGTCTAAGATGAAAGCAAAGCAATTGCAGAATCGCATCGCAGGAAACGTGACCAAAATCTCCACGGAACCACGGAGCACACGGAACCACGGAACCACGGAGAAGACTGAGGAACGAGGAAGGCTAATATTGTTCGTGTTAATTCGTGTGATCGTGGATCCCTCTGACGTACCGAAAGCAGATCCACGAAATGACACGAACTGACACGAACGCGTTGAGCCTTGGGAGATTTAAACTCACCACGGAACCACGGCGCCACGAAGTACACGGAGGCACGGAGTCCACGGAGACGGAGGAACGGGGAAGGTTAATTATTGTTCGTGTTAATTCGTGTGATTTCGTGGATCCCTGACGTACCGAAAGCAGATCCACGAAATTACACGAACTGACACGAACGCGTTGAGCCTGATCGATCTCGGCGATCTTAAACAGTTCTCAATTGACCCGGATGCTCGACGAGCTTTGGTTCAGCCGGCGGTGACCGGACGGGAACTCAATCGTAAGTTAGTCACGCACGGTCTGGCCTTTCCCGTCGGCCACTGCCCATCGGTTTCCCTGAGCGATCGCCCTTATGGAAAGCGTTGGCGCTGAAAAACTTGGGTTATCCAGTTGCGTTCGGTAGCTAAATGATGCATGGCAACCAACTCCTGCTTCAGTGGATTCGAGCGACTTTTGTCGGTTGGATACTCGGTATTCCATTGATCATCGTGCTGGCATTGGTCGGCGAGGCTGCCGGTATCGGGGGTGCTCAAGTTATTGTTGGTGTCGGAATGGGTGCGGGCGTTGGACTCATGCAGGGACGTATCATGCGAACCATGCTCGGCAAGCTTGGTCCGTGGGTTTGGTCGTCTGTTGTTGGACTGGGACTGCCGTTTTTTATGGCGGATATAGCCGGAGTGGTTCGCTGGGATTCTCCCTATTCCCTTTACCTCGCCGTAATTTTGGCCGGACTCATTGTTGGCATATTTCAAGCCTTCATTCTGCGTTCACGTTTTCACAACACCGGATGGTGGGTTGTTGGCAGTGTGGTGGGATGGTCTATGGCCTCAGCAACGATAGCGCTCGCGGACACTCTGTCGCGCGCGCATTCGCTGCGAGGCGTCTGGGGTGCTCTTGCGTATTTAGCCACAGTGGCGGCAGGTGGGCTTGTCCTCGGTATCGTGACCGGTATAGCGCTTGTTGGGATGCTACGTAATCGGATGGGCCACGACAGCGTTTCTGTGTTGAAGTAAGACTTGCGTGTGATGTAATAACTCTACGCAAAAGTGAAGGAGAGATAACCAGTGAAAGTTCGGCCATTGCACTCAACGGATGAGCTCGAGCGTTATGTTGAATTCGGACAGGAAGTCTACCGCAAGAATCCGCACTGGGTGCCCCCTGATTCTCATCACCTGACAAAAGTGCTCGGCGGACACGGAGGCTTTGGCCCTGACTGCCAGATCCAGCCGTTTTGGGTTGAAGATGGTGATCGTGTTTTGGCTACCGTCGCGGCAGTGTCCGACGAAGCTTACAACCGCCACTGGAACGAACAGATGGGGCATCTGCTCTTCTTTGAAGCCCTACCCAATCAAAACGAGGCGGTCGACATGCTCGTGCGAGGGGCGTGTGACTGGCTGAAGGGACACGGTTCTAAGACGGCGCGGCTCTCAATTCTTCCGGGGATGCAAATGCCCCTAACCATAGACGCCTACGACGCCGTCCCGACCATCTTCCATACCTTTAATCCGGCGTACTACCACAGCTACATTAAGAACAGCGGTTTCATTACTGAGCAAGGTGTGGTCCAATATCAAATCCAGTTCACGCCGGAATTGGCAGCCCGCTACCGTGAGATGGTTGCGCGCGCTACAGACTCGGGAATATCTTTGCGCTCGTGGAACTTTGACCACTTGGGTGAGGAGACCGAAGCTTTCACGACCCTTTGTAACGAGACCTTCAAGTCCCACTGGGGTTTCATGCCTCTTCCCGCAGCCGTCATGCGTGGGTTGACGGTCGAAGTGAAGGACCTCTTAGTTGCGGAGTTCACAGCTTTCGCCGAGGTCGAAGGGCGAAAGGCGGGCTTTGTTTACTCGCTGCCGGACTTGAACCAGGCTCTCCATCGGATGAGGGGTAAAGCCATAGAGGAAAACCTCCCTGAGTTTCAGCAGTACCTCGGGGAGATCGATCACGGCGTGCTTTTAATCATAGGTGTGAAGGAGAATTATCGCGGGCGAGGCGTCAATCTGGCGCTGGCGGCAAAAAGTTACCTTGCGATGATCGACCGTGGTTACAAGACTGCAAGCTACACTGTTGTGCTGGACAACAACTGGCCCTCGCGGCGGACAGCTACAAAGTTGGGCGCGCGAGTCACAAGAAACTTCGTCGTCTATCGAAAAGAGTTGTAAGGCGGCTTAGGTATCAAAACGCCGAAGGCGTTGGCAAGTTGCAGCCCACGGGGGCTATCACGCGCCGCAGCTGAAACGCAACGTTAGACCGGATTTCGGAAATCGGGAGTGGGCATCGAGCGATACACCATCGAGCACTCTGTGCACGTCAATGCCTCACCAGAGGCGATCTGGCAGGAGATTACACAGGTTGACATCGCCTCCTTTCACCACCCCGTCTACTTGTCAATTTTGGGAATACCAAAGCCTCTTCGCGCTGAGGTAGTCCAAACAGGCGTTGGTGGCGCACGGATCGCTTACTTCGCAAACAATAAACGCTTCTGCCAGAACATCACCGAATGGATTCCTCCAGAACATTACGCGTTCACATTTAAGGCCGATCCCGGTTTTCGCGTCGTATATTTCCTGGACCTTTCCGATGGTCCATTTCAGATGATCTCGGGCGCCTACCGGGTATCGCCCGGTGCGACCGGTGCAGACCTATTTCTGTTGAGCGAATACGAGCTTCGGGGAGTGTTTGGGATCTGTGCGCGCTTACCCGTAAGGCTGGTTCTTCACTTCTTCCAGCTCTTGCCAAGAGATTCCTTTTCGATCGAAATTAACGCCTCCTGTGAAGCTGTTTTTGACTTGATTCATGACTATGAGCGTCGACTTGAATGGGACTTAATGCTGAGCGAAGCACGACTTCTTGCCGGCGCAACCGAAGCCGGGGTCGGCGTACGCTCGATTTGCGTGGGTACATGGAAGAGCGCCTACCTGGCCGTGGAGACAGAGTACGTGCGATTCGAACGAGGAAAAGTAGCCGCGGTTAAGCTCACGAATCGCCCTCCGCTATTCAGCAGCTTTGCAGCAACCATTAAACACGAAGCCATCGGCAAGGAGAGATCGCGTACGACGTACATCTACTCTTTTCGGGCGCGCCCTGCGTTTCTGGCGCTGCTACTCGAGCCCGTTATGAGAGTGATGATTTCGCGGGAAGTTCGTGTGCGACTGCAATCCCTGCGAGACTTGATGGAAGAATAGAACCACCTAACCATGATTGAAGAAGAAGAAGGAGGAGGAAGAAGTAATGGCAATCACACCCTATCTCTTGTATGAAGACGTAGGCGGAGCTCTGAAGTTCCTGGCCAAGGCGTTCGGATTCCGGAAGTATGGCACCCCGATGCGGGGTTCAGACCGTAATATTAATCATGCGGCGATGCAGCTTGGCGACGACCTGATCATGATGGGATGCCCGGGATCCAAATATCGGAACCCGAAGCGGCTCGGCCAATCAACACAGAGCCTCTACATCAACGTGGAAGACGTAGACAAGCATTGTGCGCGTGCCAGGAAAGCTGGGGCGACGATTATCGAAGAGCCTGCGGATACAGACTACGGTCATCGTCGTTATGGCGCCGAAGATCCCGAAGGCCATCAGTGGTACTTCGCACATGAGATCCGCTCTCAGAAGGCCAAACGAAAAACCAGGTAAACAAAGGTCATACGAGAATCCTGCACAAAAACTATATCCTGCATTTGACACAGAGAGAGTGTTAGCGTAGGGTTGGTGTTGAACCGAGTCCAGCTTACTCCGCTCTCAGCTCTTCTGGGTTTTCCAGACCACCTGATAATCCACAGCTCAAACACCAAGAAAGCGCTCAAGCCATTTACAGTTTCCTAACAGTGCAACACCCTTGTTTTGCGGCAATTTAAGCAAAGCAGCGGCACTCTGAGATCAGGACGGCTCCGGCAAGCTTAAGGAGAAAAACCAGATTATGACAAATATCACCCCATTACATGATCGCGTGATCGTGAAGCGGATTGACGAAGGCGAGCAGATTCGCGGCGGCATCATCATCCCCGACAGCGCCAAAGAAAAACCCCAGGAAGGGGAAGTAGTCGCAGCCGGAGAAGGGAAATACAGAGAAGACGGCGCCCGCCAACCATTGGATGTCAAGAAGGGCGATCGGATCCTCTTTGGCAAGTATGGCGGCTCGGAAATCAAAATCGACGGTGAAGACCTGTTGATTATGCGCGAAGATGAGGTTCTCGGAATCATTACGCGCGCTGGAGCTGCAACTGGCGGCAAAAAGGGCGCCAGATAGTTTCTGTCTTTTTGAGTTCGCCAACAGCTTTAAGGTGGACTCTTTACGGACAAATGAGTTCACAGACAGTTTATCGTTAGGAGACGAAATAGAAGTTATGGCAAAGCAAATAGTACATGGTGAAGACTCTCGAGCGGCAATTCTGCGAGGCGTGAATCAGCTCGCCGATGCGGTTAGAATCACGCTTGGCCCAAAAGGACGTAACGTCGTCCTTGGTAAGGCGTATGGCAGCCCCACAATCACGAAAGACGGCGTAACCGTGGCAAAAGAGATTGACCTCAAAGATTCTTTGGAAAACATGGGTGCACAGATGGTGCGCGAGGTAGCGTCAAAGACCAGCGACGTTGCCGGTGATGGTACAACGACCGCCACCGTACTGGCCCAGGCGATCTACCGCGAAGGTGTGAAAACCGTCGCAGCGGGCGCCAACCCGATGGCCTTGAAGCGCGGTATCGATAAAGCAGTTGATCGTGCAACCGCGACAATTAAGAAACTGGCCAAGCCGGTAGCGGGCGACATGATCGCGCAGGTCGGTACGATTTCGGCAAACGGCGATGCAACGATCGGCGAGTTGATTGCCGAAGCAATGGCGAAGGTAGGAAAAGACGGAGTGATTACCGTCGAAGATGCGAAAACGATGGAAACGGATTTGGAGTTTGTCGAAGGAATGCAGTTCGATCGAGGCTATCTGTCGCCCTACTTCATCACCGACCCCGAAAAGATGGAAACCGTCCTCGAGAATCCGGTGATTCTGCTAAGCGAGAAGAAAATATCTTCCATGAGAGATTTGCTGCCCATTCTGGAGCAGGTCGCAAAATTGGGTAAGCCCATTCTGATTATCGCGGAAGATGTTGAAGGGGAGGCCCTGGCGGTACTAGTGGTTAACAAATTACGCGGTACGATCAACGTTGCGGCGGTTAAGGCGCCGGGTTTTGGCGATCGACGTAAGGAGCTGCTTCAGGATATTGCGATTCTGACCGGAGGCAAGGTCATCAGTGAAGACCTCGGCATCAAGCTCGAGAGCGTTCAGGTTGAAGACTTGGGCCGCGCCAAGAAGGTGACGATCAGTAAAGACGAAACAATCATCATCGATGGGGCCGGTAACACAGAAGACATAAAAGGTCGCGTGAAAACCCTGAGAGCCCAGATTGAAGATAGCTCGTCAGACTACGACCGCGAGAAACTGCAAGAGCGACTCGCGAAACTGGTTGGTGGAGTCGCAGTGATCCGCGTTGGCGCGGCTACTGAAACTGAATTGAAAGAAAAGAAAGCGCGCGTTGAAGACGCTATGAATGCGACTCGCGCGGCTGTCGAAGAAGGCATTGTGGCCGGCGGAGGCGTCGCCTTGATTCGTGCGGCAAAGGCACTGGACAAATTCAAGATCTTCGAAGAAAACGAGGATGGTGAGACCACCGGAGACCCTGATGAGCAAATTGGCGTTAACATCGTGAAGCGCGCTCTTGAAGAGCCGTTGCGTCAGATCGTACAGAATGCCGGCAAAGAAGGTGCGGTAATAGTGGAGAAGGTACGCGCCAGTAAAGACGCTAACTTTGGCTATAACGCAGCCACTGAAAATTTTGAAGACCTGGTCGAAGCGGGGATCATCGATCCCGCTAAAGTCACGCGTTGCGCGTTGCAAAATGCGGCGTCAATTGCCGGCTTAATGCTGACCACCGAGGCCCTCATTTCTGAGCTACAGGACGATGACAAGCCACGGGCGTTGCCCGGCGGCATGGATATGTAATCCCAAGATCCTTAGCAAATTGGGAAGCTACCATGTTCGCATGCGGCTTCTGTTGACTCCCGAAGGGGAAAAGGTAAGAAAATTATGTCTATGAAACTTTATGTTGGTAACCTGTCGTTCGATACTTCGAGCGCGGACTTGCAAACCCTGTTCGCACAAGCGGGCACAGTAGAAAGCGTATCCTTGATTGAAGATCGCGAAAGCGGTCGCTCACGCGGCTTTGGCTTCGTCGAGATGTCGACAAAGGAAGAAGGCGCGGCTGCAATTCAGCAGTTCAATGGTAAGGAAGTGGGAGGCCGTGCGCTGAACGTCAACGAAGCCAAACCGCGCGAAAATCGCGGTGGCGGTCGCAACGGCGGCTCGCGCTACTAAGTTCGCAGTTGCCTGGCAACTGAGAACAGGAAAGCCTGCGGTGAGCAATTCGCCGCAGGCTTTTTTTGTCTTGAAAGCCGATTGACAACTATATGCCTATATGTTTATATAAGGCATGGCTTATGAAAGAGCATTGGCGGCTCTCGCCGATCCTACTCGAAGACAATTGTTCGAGTCGGTGCGGTACGGAAAATATACGGTTGGTGAGTTGGCGGCGGCGCTAAAGATAACGCAACCGGCTGCATCTCAACATCTTCGCGTGCTACGAGAAGCAAGTTTGGTAACTGAACGCCGCGAAGGCGTACGCCGGTACTACCGCCCGCATCCAGATGGCCTGGCGGAACTGCGCGAATATGTCGAGTCGCTGTGGGATGACGCGCTGACGGCTTATGCGGCGGGTGATCCAGCCCGCCAGAAGAAGAGAAAAAAGCGATGACTGCTAAGAGGATTTCACCGATCAAGCGGTCTGTATCGGTTTCCTGGGACCAGGCAACTGCGTTCAAAAGATTTACTGCAGAGTTCGGATCCTGGTGGCCCAGCCGCACTCATTCAATCGGCGGTGAAAGGATCGAGCGAATAGTGTTCGAGCAGCGCTTTGGAGGCCGGATCTATGAGGAACACAAAGATGGACGCCGGTTTCAGTGGGGCAAGGTCACACTTTGGGAACCGCCCAGTCGAGTCAACTTTACATGGCACCCGTCCCGCGATCCATCGACCGCACAGGAAGTCCAGCTCGAGTTTCATATTGAAGGGCGCGGGACTCGGTTAGAGCTCACTTCAACCGGTTGGGAGCGTTTGGGGCGTAGAGCACAACGCGCGCGAAGGAGCTACAACGTAGGCTGGGCGTATGTTCTGAAGGTTTGGGCCGGTCGCCGTACCGTGGGGATGCTTGCCTTGGACACAATCACATTAGCACTGAATCTCGTAATGAATCTTCGTGGCGGCCGTGACAGGCTAATAGCTCGAGCTGAGGGTGAGATCCCCTCAGTTTAGAAGCTTTGAGGAGGATAGGAGAATGAAGGCGCCGTTTTGGTCTCTCTTCTGCGCCATCGTGGTTCTTCAAATCGCTGAACCAATGCAGCCGGCGACTCATCCGAGGTTTACGGAACAGGAGAAGAACGAAGTGCAGAAGGTTGATAGGACGATCAAGCTGGAAATAGTCGTCGACGCTTCTGTTGAGAAGGTTTGGAGGGCCTGGACCACTCAAGAGGGTATTAGATCGTTCTTTGCGCCGGACTGCGATATCGATCTTCGCGTGTTAGGAAAGTATGACATCTTGTTCGCGCCCACGGCGCCACCAGGCCTTCGAGGCGCTGAAGGTAATTTGATTCTCGCAATTCAGGAAGGAAAAATGCTCTCCTTCACCTGGGATGCGCCACCGGCTATTCCTGATATTCGCAAACAACGTACAAGTGTCGTTATTCGATTTGCACAACTCGAACCAAACAAGACGAAGGTATCGCTTACGCAGAGTGGCTGGGGAGAAGGCGCGGAGTGGAACAAAGCGTACTACTACTTTATCCAGGCTTGGGGAGATGTTGTGTTGCCATTTCTGAAGTATAGTCTCGAGGTTGGTCCGATTGATTGGAAGAATCCGCCGCGGCAACTTGAGAAGGCGAAGCTGCTTGCGGGGAACTATTCGGGGGCAAGCCAATGATGGAATCAAAGTTTTGGCCCGCAGTCGCCGCGATCAAGGCCGGAGATCTAGACAGACTCAAATCGCTTATCAACGAGGATCCTTCACTGGCTACAGCCAGGTCATCAAGTAGCCATCCCACTTTACTTCAATGTTTGGTCCTGGATGGCGCCAATCTGCCAAATAAGATTGAGATGGCCCAGGTGCTAATCGAGAAGGGGGCGGATATCAACGGCGCACTTGCGGCCGCAGCTTCAATCGACAACGTCGAGGCCGCCGAAGCGCTTCTCGATGCCGGCGCGAACGTCGATGGTGTTGGCGGTTGGACCCCGTTGGAGGAGGCGTTGTACTGGGGCAACCATCGCGTGGTGAATCTGCTGTTAGAAAGGGGAGCGTCTGTAAACAACCTCAGGATGGCCGGAGCTTTGGGTAGAGTAGATCTGATCGAGAGCTTCTTTAATCCTGATGGCAGTTTAAAACCTGAAGCAGGAAAAATAGATTGGCCTTTCGGCGATCTGTCATGCGTTGAACAACCGGACGCTGACCAGTCAGCCGAACGGCAAAATATAATCAACAACGCCTTGATCTATGCTTGCGCGCACAATCGACTCGAGGCCGCAAGGTTGTTAATGCAGAAGGACGCCGAAATCAATGCCATCCCGCCCGGATTTGATTACTCGGGAACAGCTTTGCACAACGCCGCCTTGCACGGGCACCGAGAGATGGTGGAGTTCCTCATCAAACAAGGCGCGGACCCGAACATCAAAGATACGAAGGTCGACAATACTGCGGCGGGTTGGGCCGACTATGGCGGTCATCAGGAGCTAAGGGACTATCTTTTGGAACAAGCCTCGTAGGTAGTGGCGCATGTTGTCTAGCTTGCGTTCTGTACCGTATCAAAAACTCAAATAAAACCACTCCACTGCCCAAGTGTCGGTAACGACGTGGAGCATGTTGTCTAGCTTGCGTTCTGTACCCTATCAAAAACTCAAAATGAAACCACTCAACAAACTCTTGAGCACTTACCGGGTATTAAGGCAAGTTGAGTTTTTATACATGGTGCAAACACAGACTGGACAACACAATATTTCTGCTTAACTTTCAGCTTTTCCGTGTCGATTTAGGCTCGCGCTGTTCGACTAAGAGCTGAAGGACTTTAAATGAGATTGTAAGGAGGCTACATGCAAAAGATTTCTCCATTCCTGTGGTTCGATAACCAGGCCGAAGAGGCGGCGAACTTTTATGTCTCTGTCTTTGAGAATTCAAAGGTTGAGAAGGTTACTCGGTACGGTGAGACGGGACCGGGGCCTAACGGCTCGGTCATGACGGTCGAGTTCCAACTCAACGGCCTGGATTTCATTGCGTTGAACGGGGGCCCGCACTACAAATTCACGGAAGCAATCTCGTTCTCCGTAGATTGCGGAACGCAGGAGGAGGTGGACCATTTTTGGGAAAAGCTTTCCGCAGGCGGTGAAAAGAGCAGATGTGGTTGGCTTAAGGACAAATACGGGCTGTCGTGGCAAGTTAATCCAAGGGTACTAGGCGAGATGTTGGGAGATAAAAACCCGGAGAAAGCAAAAAGAGTCATGGAAGCAATGCTGAAAATGGATAAGATTGACATCGCAGCCCTTAAGAAGGCTTACGACCAATAGGAGTTTTCGGGAGATCGGAGATTTCTAACAATGGAGTGGGTCGCAGTCAGAACCGTAGCGCGGTAGCGTCGGGTCACTTTCACGAATGCGGCCGTAATTGGAAACAGGACCCGACGCTACCGC
>DATKDA010000139.1:0-7141 GCA_035512935.1 Pyrinomonadaceae bacterium
TCTCGGTATTTCAGCACTCCGCCTGACGCTGCCGTATCACGAAGAGCGCCGGCCCCCGGAACTCGAACGCGCTGACTATCTCGTAGGGACAAACGTAGGTCGCACCATCCAATCTTTTCGTCAGGCAGTGCTCGATACAAGGGCTGCGGTGAGATGGTTGAAGAGTTATGCGGGATATGACCGCATTGGCATCCTCGGCACCAGCGTTGGCTCGTGTATTGCCTTTCTCACTTTCGCCCACGAGCCTGCCATCGATGTCGGAACCTTCAATCACGTGTCCGGGTACGTTGCTGACGTAGCCTGGCATGGGCTCTCGACGCGTCACGTGCGGGAAGGTTTCGCAGACCATCTCACGCTAGATGAACTCCGGGACTGCTGGATGCCGATTAGTCCGGTGCCATTTATTCCCCGCGTTGCCCGGATGCGAAAACGACCAATCCGTTTCATCGCGGCTCGCTACGACCTAACCTTCCCGGTGGAACTTACGCAACAGGTGATTGCAGAAGCGAAGCAACATGGCCTCAGTCCCGACGTAGTCTGGCTTCCCTGCGGGCATTACACCACTGCCGAAATGCCCTGGAAGGCTCTGGACGCGTGGAAGATTGCTACCTTTCTTCGGAAACACTTATGAAAAATGCCAGCTCACATCAGCAAGCTCCTCGAAAGGCTCGAAGCAGCAAAGCGGCTCTTTGGTCATAAAGACATTGCCGGACTGGAGAAGACGTTAAAACTTGTGGCTCCCCGCCGAATTAAGGATCCGGAACAACTGATCCGTTTTCACGAGTCTCTTCTCTTCTTTCGCGCCTATCCTCCCACTGCCGGGGTGTTGCGCAACGTGGAGAGAAGTCTTTCGACCTTCCGGGAGCGTGTTGAAGCGCTTCTAGAGTCTGGCGTCGATCCTTCGCCGTTGGCTCACCCCGAAGTCTCGGGTATCGCCGGAACCTCTGTTACTGACACCTTTGGCTATTACCTCGTCTGCTGGTTGCAACGGCATTACCCTTCGCAGATCGCACTTGACTGGGAATGGTTTGAAGATGAAAACCGGCTGGCCGCTACCTGGCCCAGATTCCTACCTCTGCTGGAAGAGGATGCTTACGTCGAGGCCAATGTTCCTTACCAGAGATGGTTGCAGGCGGCGAAGGGACAGAGCCGGGAGTTAGCATGGTTGCTGTCCCGCTTTGAGTCTCTGCCGCTTACAGATGAGGAGAAGGCGGAACTCTTTGACTCACAGAAGCTTTATGTTCGTTGGACACCTGAGGACCGCGCGACTCGGACAGGGATGAAATGTGCGACCCGCAGTGTTTTCTATCATCGGCAGCCACTCATCAGCAGGCGCCAGGTATCACTCCCTGATGAATTGCGCATGGCCCGATTCTCCTTACACCGACTTTCCAAAAGAGCGGGCGAGTCGATCCTGAATCTGGCACGCGAAACTTCGACGGTTCGGTATCGCGAGCTCTATGGATTCACGCACGGCGATCCAGAGAGAGTTGTCAGGGCCAGTGTTGGTCGCGGAGTGGACCTATTCGTGATCGGGCTTCTGCCGGAGCGTCGGTTGTCGCTGCGTGCTTATCACGCTGCATTAATCTTCAAGAATGGGGTACCGGTCGCCTATTTTGAGGGACTATCGCTATTTGAACGAATGGAAAGCGGCTTCAACCTTTACTACAGCTTTCGTGAAGGCGAGACTGCCTGGATCTATGCAAAGACGCTCGCGCTCTTTCACCGGTTGTTTGGGGTAGATACGTTCACGATCGATCCCTATCAGATCGGCTACGAGAATGAGGAAGGAATCGAGTCCGGGGCGTTCTGGTTTTATCGCAAACTGGGTTTTAGTCCAGCGCGGCAGGAACTGCGGGAAATCGTAAAAAAGGAGGAAGGGAGACTTGCTGCGCGCTCTGGTTACCGTACACCGGCAAGAGTATTGCGCAAGCTGGCTGACGGCCCGTTGATTTTTGCACCTACTAATGAAAAGCGTAGAGACTGGGGCCGTTTTCAGGTGCGCACCATCGGTCTGGCAATCCAACGCCGCATGGCGGCAGAGTTTAAAGGAGATGCCAATCTGTTCCGCACAGTTGCGAGCACTCTGGTATCTCGGGTCACTGGTCTTAAGCCTAAGAGTCTAACGAAGGCCGAGCTGAACGCGCTCGATAAGCTCGCGCCGGCGCTGCAGCTCATTCCAAATCTGGAGCTTTGGCCTGCGAGGGAAAAGCGTGCCCTGGCGCAGGTCATCCGCGCCAAGGCTGCCGGAGACGAGACCGTGTATTTGAGACTGCTTCAGAGTCACGAACGTCTGCGCAATAGGATCCTCAAGTTGGGATCTTGACACCCCTTCCCGTGTGGCCTTGTCAGTCATTCATTGGGTTCTTTCTCAAGCATTCGTCTAATCGTCTTTCAAACACAATATGTTCGGAAAAGTTCTCGAGCTTTGTGAAGTATTCGGCGTTCCGGTCAAGCGCATTCTGGGGAACTAAGCCAACTATCTCAGTACCGGCGATTTCCACGTCTTCATGGTCTGCCGCGCGCCGCACCGCCTCGTAAGCCGCGCTCATTCCCGTAACGTCGTAACTCACTAGATTCATCGACACTTGTACCAACCCTCTGGTTTGCAGGTCAAAGCCCAGCGCCTTAACGAATGGAAGCCCCCCGCTTCGAGCGCGCACGGCCTTCGCGATTTTTTTTCCAACACTCAGGTCGGAAGTCTTCAGGTTGATATTGAAGGCGATCAGGAACGGGCGAGCACCAACTGCGATCGCTCCAGCAGTCTCATGGAGTCTTAGTGGACCAACATCCGGGGCCCTGGCGGGATGAAAGGCGATCCGGTCTCTTAATAACTCAAGTCCGCCACGCCTGACGTCTTCAAGCTTGAACCGATCCGGGCGGCGAGCTGCGCGCTCATAAAAATAGACGGGTACAGAAAGTTCGTTGGCAATCCGTTCACCCGCTTCGTGTGCCAGGCTTACACAATCCTCCATTGTGACCCCACGCACGGGAACAAAAGGCAACACATCGGTGGCTCCCAGTCGTGGATGCTGCCCGGTATGACGGCGCATGTCGATCAATTCGACGGCACGCGCCACGGCCCGCACGCTCGCTTCTACCACTCTTTCAGGCGCTGCCACAAAAGTAATTACTGAACGGTTATGGTCGGGGTCTTGATGTGTATCAAGCACACAGGCCGTTGGCACCGATTGAATAGCGTCGCGCAAACTGGCAATAGTTTCCGTATTGCGACCTTCACTAAAGTTTGGAACGGATTCTACGATACGATGCATAGAGAGATTGCCGATTGCCGATTGCCGATTGCCGATTGTTAGTGAAGCTTTTCCAAGCTACGATTGCAAATCGGCAATCGCAAATCTAAAATCGCAAATCGCAAATCCCATGTCCTCTAACCGGTTTATCGACGAACGCAAAAATACCTGGCAACGGCTCGAAGATCTGCTCAGCCTTTTGGACAGCACCAGCTTGAACCGGCTGAGTCGAGAAGAAGTACGCGAGTTGGGGAGAATCTATCGGCGCACCGCTTCTGACCTGGCGATTGCGAGGGCCGAGGCCCGCGACCCCCGTCTCCTTAACTACCTTAACAATCTGGTTATCAGGGCCCACGGCCGGATCTATCGCGCCGATCCGCAGAAGGAGAGACGCATCCGGGCGTTCTTTGCGCGAGAGTTCCCGCAGACTTTTCGCCGCCGCTGGCGCTATACAGTCGCGTCGTTCAGCGTCTTCATGCTTTTCAGTCTAATCGGATTCATTGGCAGCTATAACGATTCCGAATTCTCAGAACTCGTCGGCGTCTCACCTGCTTTTCGCGAACTCTTTATTGAGACCCAAACGCATTGGTGGAACCAGCTCAATGAAGCCAATCAGGTGGGCGCCAGCACAATCCTCACTCACAACATTCAGGTCACGATCTATGCCTTTGCATTGGGAGCGATTTTTGGTCTGGGCACGTTGTACATCCTGGCTTACAACGGCGCGAATATTGCGGCCGTACTGGCTCTGACTTACCGCGCCGGCTTTGGAAATGACCTCGTGACTTTCATGGCTGCTCATGGCGTGATTGAGCTCTCTTGTATCTTCATGGCCGGTGGCGCCGGTCTTTTGATTGGCACGGCCATGGTATTTCCGGGGAATTTGTCACGAAGTGACGCATTAAAAACGCGCGGCAAGGATGCGATTCGCTTGATGATGGGGGTGGCGACGCTCCTGGTGATTGCGGGAATAATCGAAGGCTTCATTTCGCCAGCCCTGATCCATCCCGGATTCAAGTTCGCCACTGCGGGCCTCACCGGCGTAGCTCTCTATTCATACCTACTACTGGCAGGCCGAACAAAAGAAACCGATTAGCTCAAAAGCCACTACTAAAGTAGCCCTCTTTCTTTCACGTGCAAATACTTTTCCAACAGAACCGGCGCCAGGCGGGCCGCCGTCACATCCAACGCCAGCCCTCCCTGCGATTCGACTAATCGAAGAGCGGCCTCGCGCTGGTGAATGATCTCCTCGGCGACTGATTGTGTGAATAGATCGCGCACCGTTTCAGGCGCCTCGCCAACTACAGCTTTAAGGTCCCGATCCGCGATCGTTACCACGAGTGGTAAGTGCCGGGGCCGTAACAGTCGCAGGGAAGAAAGCAGTTCGCGCGAGCCATCTTCATCGACAAGATCAGTCAACAGCACCACAAGCGACCGTCGCTTACTGTTAGCGGCTATGAACTCCAAAGCCCGAGCATATGAAGGCTCAATCATCTCTGCCTCGACCGCATACAGAGCTTCGAGTGCAGACTCGAGATGATCGCGCCCGCGACCGGGAGGCAAAAAACTTCTAATCTTGCGCCCGAAGACCACGAGACCGGAATTGTCCCCTGCTTTCGCCGCCGCCGCCATCAAGGCCAGCGCCGCATGTACCGCCGAATCAAGCTTGCTTTCCTGCTCGATCCGCGCCGTCATCAAACGTCCCGCGTCTAGCGCGATCAGAATCGTCTGATCCCTCTCGATCTGATACTGACGGGTTGTCAACTTGCCGCGCCGGGCTGTTGCGGTCCAGGAGATGTGGCGTAGCTCGTCTCCACGCACGTAATCGCGCAATGATTCGAAGTCCCGCCCTTCACCCCGCCAGGAACTCTTGCGCCGGGCCGCCACGAGCGAACGCGCTCCCAGCGCCATCAACTCCGCTTCGCGCGCCCGTCGCATGTTTGGATATACCTTTACTATATCCGGATTGCCGACGTAGCTTTCGCACCAAACGAGTTTCAAGCGCGAAAGAAATCTTACCCCAATCTTTCCAAACTCGAATCTGCCGCGCTTTGGCGGCGTCAGTTCGTAGATGAGAGAAGCTGTGCGTTGCGCTTCAACATTGAAACGTGCTTCACGAGCGCCGGAGAGCTTCATTAGCGGCGGATATTCATCTTTGACAACGAGAGCTAAAGTGCGCGCTGTCCCGTTCTGAACTTTGATCCGCACCTCCGTCGCGGACCCAACCGCAAAACGACTCCCGAACTCTCTTGTTATATTCACCTTCGCTGGTAATTTGCTTGAGCGGGCATCAACAATCGCCGCAACTACCAGCGCCAGGTCGTAAAGGACAGTTCCCCAGCGCAGCCAGGGCCTTTGCCACGACAGCGCGAGCGGAATAAAGCCGGCGGCGATTAGTAGATAAAAGAACCTGGAAAAGACAAAACGCACTATTCAACTCGTTTGTGCCAATTAACGTGGAACCTGCGCGGCTTTCAGAATGTCGGCAACCACGGCATCAGGTGTGGCGCCATCGAGCTCGGCTTCGGCCCGCAGGATTAGGCGATGACGCAGGACGGGTGTCGCAATGTCGCGAACATCGTCCGGGGTGGAGAACTCCCGGCCTCGAATTGCGGCCAGTGCCTTTGCGCCTAACAACAGCGCCACTGAAGCACGCGGGCTCGCGCCGTAGTGGATAAACGGATGCGTGCGGGTGCGTCGCACAATATCAACCACATAGCGCTGGACGCCCTCTTCCATGTGTGCCTGCCGAACGACCGCGCGACAGCGCATGATCGCATCCGGCTCGGGCAGCGGGTGGATGTCGACCTGATCAAGGCGTCGGGAATTGAAGCCGGCATTCCAGTTGGCCACGACCTGCCGTTCATGTTCTTCTTCGGGATACTCGAGAAGAATCTTTAGAAGGAACCGATCGAGTTGCGCTTCTGGCAAAGGATATGTGCCTTCATACTCGATCGGGTTTTCGGTAGCCAGAACTGTAAAGATCGGTGAAAGCCGATGCCCCTCGCCGTCTATCGTTACCTGCCGCTCCTCCATTGCTTCCAGGAGGGCCGCTTGAGTCTTCGGCGGAGTGCGATTGATCTCATCTGCGAGAAGAATGTCTGTAAAGATCGGCCCCTGTCTTAAATTAAAAGTCGATGTCGAAATATTGAAGACATTGGTGCCGGTTATGTCGGAAGGCATCAGGTCGGGTGTGAACTGAATGCGACGAAAGTCTGCGTTGATGATTCGCGAGAGTGTTCTGACCGTCAAGGTTTTCGCGGTCCCCGGTACTCCTTCGAGCAATGCGTGCCCCTCGGCAAAAAGCGCAACCAGTACCTGTTCGATCGGGTGGTCCTGGCCCACGATAACTTTTCGCAACTCGCGCCGGATGTGGTCCGTAGTGGAGGATACGTAATCAAGCATCTGATTCTGTTGTTAAAGCCGGTCTCCCTTCTCGTATGTTATCGCCGCTGCAACCGAAGCTTGCGTTCGAGGGCGCGCAATTGGCGCACCAGTTGTAGAGAGCGCTTGTCGCTGATGCGTTCTCCATTAATGGTCTGTTCGCATTCGCGCATGACTGACTCTATCTGCTGAGGGTCCAGTGAAAAGCGTTGGGCCACACGGCGGGCAATTTCCGAACGGGGGCTGTTGTACTCCAGCCCGGCATTCCGCGCAAGCGCCCGTCTGCTCCTTCCATAAATATTCTCAATCGCGAGACCAAAGGCCCGCGCTCGGTGCTGCAATTCAGCCATCGAAGCCACGAACTCGAGGGTGGAACGCCGGTCAACTTCATGCCATGGAAGCGGCCGCGCAAAGCGACGAGCACCCGTGTATACCATCAACAGCAGGAGGAGAACTAACTGGGCAACCATCGGGATTACGGGGGTACCGCTAAAATAGCCCAC
>DATKDA010000140.1:0-4649 GCA_035512935.1 Pyrinomonadaceae bacterium
CGCCAGCTCCATTGCAGGCATGATTTCCGGAGCTGTGGTAGTCTATTTTGCTGCTGTAATAACATGTGGAGTCTTCTTGCCTAGCGGCGGCAACCCAAGTGAACAATGTGCGCGAGGAGCGGCAATTGGATTTTTGTCGATAGTTTCAGGCGCATACCTCGGCACAGTGGCAGGAAGCGTTTTTGCCGTTAAGCATCCGCTGTATAAAGGTGCCAGTAAATAGTGGTGTCCCGGCGCTTAAACTTGAGTTCTGGTTTCGGCGTATTTTCACTTCCAGTCCAAATTTGGTCAGAGGCTTCTTTTAGAACCTGGCTGCGACAGAATAAACTTCGCAACCGGATTGATAATAGAATCCGCTGCAAAGCTATCCCTCCAACACGATGGCTTAAGATCCGAACGCGAGGTTACTGAACTATGAATAAGAAGCTCGAGTTGCTACGTATTCTTTTTTGGGTCCTGGGTGGTATCTACGTGGTTGGCGCGCTGATTTTCGCAGTTGTTGGCCTGTTGGGTGGAATGGGCGTTATTGATCCGAAAGACACTCTCCACGAGCGAATCGCCGGAGGGTTGGGGGCAGGAATCTTCGGCTTGAGCGGAGCACTGCTAGGTGGAGCTCATCTTGTCGTGGGATCGGCGCTGCGGCGATTGCGGCCATGGGCCCGCACCGCCGGTCTTGTGGTCGCTATTCTGGACATTCTAATTTGCTGCAGCGCGCCGCTCGGAACTGCTGTCGGCATCTATGCGCTCGTTGTGCTGTTCAATGACGAGGTTGTTCGCCTCTTCGCCGAGCAGGAATAAAGCGGGCTTTAGCTCCCAACACCCACATTATTTCCAAGTTCTTCAAGGGTTCACTGCCGGCGCACCAATCCTTGACCTCATGAATTCGGTTTGGCTCTAATCAAGTCTCTGTTTCTTTGTAAGCCGGACCTGAACCATCCCCTCACAGATTATTTAGGAGATTTTTAGAGTCCAAGGTGATGGACAACGTGTCTTCTCATCCGATTAGGAGAACCACACTTTCATCGGAGACACCTCTGGGTGGGCCGTGGAAGAACTAACCTTAGAAGAACCAGTTGGTGCTGTTTGAAGTCAACCCGGTTTGCAGGGGAACTATGAGCCGATATCGCTACAGGGTGCGGTTTCATCCTAAGGCTTTGACCGATATGGTGATCGCAGATGGTTACGCACGGGATCGTGAAGTGGGGCATTTCTTCCTGGCTGAGGCCACCTACCCCCCAAATTTCCATGTGCCACGGCATGCGCACGAAAACACTTCTTTATATCTAGTTCTGGGCGGCAGTGTTGGTGAACGCAAGGGAAACAGAGTCGTGGAGCATCCTCCTGGGACAGTCGTGTTCACGCCCCAGGATGAACCCCATTCAAACTACATGAGCGGGGCCGATGGCAAGTGTTTCCTCATCGATATTAAGCGTCAATGGCTGGAGTCAGTTCGAGAACCGTCGCTTAGACTCGATCAATCGGCTCATTTCGATGGTGGGTTGCCCGTGGCTCTAGTCCAGCGTGTGCACCGTGAAGTTTGCCGGCCTGATTCCCTCATTCCGATGGTTTCATCTGGCCGCGCAGTTTCGACACACTTATGGTTGCTCGGTAGGGGACTATATCCGCCGACTGCGCATTGAGTTTGCATGTCGAGAGATTACCTCTTCCGACAAGTCGTTAGTCGAGATCGCCAACGCTGCTGGCTTTTCAGACCAGGGGTCATTTCTCCCGCACTTTCAAGGTATTGATTGGACTTACGCCTTCGGACTATCGCGCTATGTTTGGCAGCCCTAAGAGGTGATTGCGACCACATCTGAGCTGCTCAGGAAGTACGATGTTCCGGGTCCTCGTTATACGAGCTATCCGACGATTCTCTATTGGGAGACCGAACCCACGTTGGAATGCTGGCTTGATAGCACAGCCAGACGATTGAGCCTCTCTGAGTTGGATAACACTGGCGCGGCGATCTACGTACACATACCGTTCTGTCGTTCGCTATGCACTTATTGCGGCTGTAACTCGAGCATCACTTGCAGCACAACCGTCGGCAAGGCTTACGTCAGAAGCGTTTTGAACGAGTGGGAACTGTACCGGCAGCAGTCAGCACGTTCTACGCCGATTCCCTTGAGCGAGTTGCATCTCGGTGGCGGCACACCTACCTTTCTTTCCGCGGACGAACTCGACGAACTAACATTTAGTAGCCTCCGCCAAACTGAAAGTTTGTCGGTGCAGGACAGGACGAATTTCCGATGGTCGGGTGAGTAGAGTGAAAATGCCGGCTAGTTATAAACAAAGTTTTCGGACAATAAACATGAAAACAGGAATCGTATTGCTGAATTTCGGCGGTCCATGGACATTATCGGACGTCAAACCATTCCTTTATCGTCTGTTTTCGAATCCCGCGGTTCTCGTCGGCGTGCCGGCGCCATTTCGTCAAATTCTTGCGTTCATGATTGCGCAGATAAAAGGGCCGTCGTCAATCAAGATTTACAAGTCAATTGGTCGTGGCTCGCCGCAACTTAAGTGGACAGCAATCCAAACAGCAGGACTGGGCAGGCTTCTGCCAAAAGATTCCCATCGAGTTGAGATGGCAATGCGCAGTGCGGAGCCGTCAATTGAGCGAGCGCTAGCGCTCCTTCAGAATTGGGGCGCGGACCAATTGGTGCTGCTGCCACTTTTCCCGCATTTCTCGACAACGACGACTGGCACCTGCTTCACAGAAGTAAGAGCCGCGTTGCGGCGTCTGCAATGGGCTCCGGTGATTCACGAAGTAGACAGCTGGCCCGATCATCCTGAGTATGCGAGACTGCTGCGTCGCAGCGTCGACGAAGCGATCGCGCGTGCCGAGGAAGAACGCTATGGATCGAAAGAGCCTATTCACATTTTGTTCTCGGCCCATTCACTACCATTAAAGATCGTTAAGCTGGGTGATCCCTATCCGCGTGATATCGAGCGAACAATCGCTGCGGTCACCCGCGACCTGAATCATCCCTGGTCGCTTACGTTTCAATCGCGCAATGGAAAGCTGCCCTGGCTTGAGCCTTATCTCGAAGATGAATTGAAGCGCCTGGGACGCGAAGGTGTGAAGCGGGCTATAATAGTCCCCATTAGCTTTGTCAGCGATCATGTCGAAACCCTTTTCGAACTGGACCAGTGGTATGCCGACCTCGCAAAGACGCACGGCATCACTCACTATTACCGCGCTCGCTGCTTCAATGGTGATCCTGAATTCCCTCGCGTGTTGCATTCGATCTTCACCGACGCGATGGCGAGTCAGTACCTTTTAAGTGCGGCCGTTGCCCCACAGTTATCTGCATGATTGGAACACTGAATACAGGCGCACGTGAGGTCACAATCATCGGCGCGGGCATCGCGGGAATGCTCGCCGCTTACACGCTTGATAAAAATGGTTATCGTGTCACGCTGCTGGAAAAGCAGCAGCAAGCGGGTGGTCTACTGCAGACCGTACACACAAAATATGGGATTGCTGAGGCTGCAGCAAATTCGGTGCTTGCCTCGCCACCAGTTAAGAGCCTCTGTCGTGATCTCGGCGTGGAGCTTGTCGAGGTGCGAAAAGAATCCCGAGCGCGTTACGTGTTGCGCAATGGGAAGCTGCGAAGATTTCCGCTTACGATCAGAGAAACACTGGACGCATTGGGCCACATAGCGTTTACGCCTTCGATAAATCACGAGGACCAACTCGATCTTGCGGAGTGGGGACGCCGCCATCTCGGTGACGCCGGTGTTGAATATCTTCTCGCGCCGTTTGTTCGGGGCATCTACGGAGTCCAACCAACTGGCGTTGGAGTCAGCGCCGCGTTTCCAAACTTGCTTATTCCCCCTGGACGCAGCCTCTTGGCGACCTGGCTAAAAAAAGCTTTTAAGCGCTCCGCGGCGAAACGCGAACGCGCGCTGATGTGCGCTCCTAAAAACGGTATGGGCAATTTGGTGGCACGGCTCGAAGAGCGTCTCACCCAGAGACTTGGCGAAAGATTCTTGAAGGGTGTGAAAGTTACTGAGCCTGCTGACGCGCCAAACGTTTTGATTGCGACCCCCGCTTACAAGGCTGCTGAGTTGCTCGGGAAGGAATACTATCTTTTGGCCCAATCGCTTCGGGAGGTCAGGTATACGCCGCTGGCTTCAGTCACGGCGTTCGTTGATCGGAATTCGTTCACCAGACCGATCAGCGGAGTTGGTGTGCTCGTTCCCGCATCCGAAAAACGGAAATGCCTGGGCATACTTTTTAGCTCCAGTTCCTTCAAGGGGCGAGTTACTGATGAATCACGTTGGGCCTCGTTCACGTTGATGCTGGGGGGATCAAAAGATCGGCAATGGGTTGATGCCGGCGACGAAGAGATCCACGACGCGGTTCGAAATGAAATGAGTGAGATCCTCGGCATAAGAGGCGAACCACTCGAAATCATAATCAACCGCTGGCCGCGAGCAATACCACAATACTCGATCGAACTACCTAAAGTCTGGGCGTGTGCGCGCCAGACCTGGTGCGCAGTTCCCGGGCGAATCCTGTTCGGCAATTACACCGGCCTGGTTAGTTTGCGCGGGCTGATCGAAAGCGCGGCATCGTTGGGATCGAATCTACCTTTCAGATCAAATTGACAACAGAGTACAGACAAGGAGAAAGTCAACGG
>DATKDA010000141.1:0-3421 GCA_035512935.1 Pyrinomonadaceae bacterium
GGAAGACTTTCTTCGCGACTCCCGTTTTCGAGGCGGCCTGGTTGAATCGCCTCGCAAAAATACCTATTTCGTAATTTTCAATTCCGCTAGCGGAGCCGTTACGCAGAATCCAGATCTCCGTCGGGCCCTCTCCGGCGTGATTCGCACCCACGATGTGGTATGGCAAACGGTTGGACGTTTTGCACAGCCGGCCGTCTGCGTGATTCCACCGGGCATGGTGGGCTATGACCCAGGCCGCCGCAGACACACTCTCACCCGTGAGGAAGCGGAAAGTATGTTGCGTTCAGCGGGCTTGGATGGGCCGGTAGCTCTACGAGCCTCTGTGCATCCTCTGTTTCTGGATCGATACAAATCATTACTCTCAACGCTGCTGGCGATCTGGTCGGAACTCGGGGTCAACGTGGAGGTAGTAACCCCGACTATGGCTACTTATCTTGAGTCGTTTCAAAACGCCACCGGAATAGATCTGTTCATCGGCCGCTGGAACGCCGACTACGACGACCCGGACGACTTCACCTATGCGCTCTTTCACTCACGCGTCGGACTGTACCGTCACTACATTTCGAGTTCTGATGGCGATCAATTCTTAGAGGAGGCACGAACTGAGAGTCGACCCGGTGTTAGGGCCGCGCTCTATCGGAAGTACGAAAGTTTTTTGCAGGAATCAGGAATTGTGTTACCACTTTTTCATGACGTCGACTATCGATTAACCAACTCGAAAGTGTTGGGTCTCACTCTGCGTGGCAGTGCCCCGTATGTGAACTATTCCGAGATAGGCAAATTAGAGTCGGCCGTCACTGGCGCTGACGTCCGCACTGGCGGCGGAACCTTGAAGGTTGCTATCGCCGGAATACTTAAACATCTCGATCCTTCGCTGGCGAGCACCGTGGAGGACGCAGAGATTTTACCGAACGTCTTCGAAACTCTGACCTATGACGTGGGCGGCGCGCGAATCGTCCCCTGGCTCGCGAAAGATTTCACTGCGACGCAAGGTGGGAGGGTTTATCGCTTTCGTCTCCGCGACGATGTGCGTTTCCACGATGGACGCAAACTCACCGCCAGAGATGTTCGCTACTCATTTGAGAGACTCTTGATGAATCCCGAGAGTTTTGGCCGCCATTTCTACTCGGTAATTCGCGGAGCAAAGTCTCTGATCAATGGGGAACAGTCAGACCTCACCGGCTTTCGAATTCATTCTGCGGAGGAATTCACCATTGAACTCGAGGAGCCAATAGCAACATTTCCTGCGCTCATCTCCTACCACGCTGCCGCAATCATTCCGGAAGGTAACGATCAGTTTGGCAGCTCCTGGCAGGAAGGCAGTGTTGGCACAGGTCCGTTTCGGGTCGCGAAATTCGAACCGGGAGTCAGCGTGGAACTCGAGCGAAATAAGGACTACTGGCGTAAGGGCCATCCCCGGATTGAGCAACTGATCTTTCACCTCGGCATGGCTCCTACCGATATCCTCGCCCAGTTTCGTGACGGTCGTCTGTCGCTGGCATCCGATCTTCTGCCGGCGGACGCAGAAGCCTTGAGGCGCGATCCAGAGTTCGCCTCCGGTTATCATGAGGTTCCGCGCCTGATGACATACTATGCCGCATTCAATACCCATCGTGGTCCACTAAAGGACAAAGGCCTACGCCAGAGATTAGCGCAGTCGATTGATGTCGGAGGTATCGTGCGGCAAACATTGGGAAGGCTTGCCATCCCCGCGCGCGGTCTGATCGCGCCGGGACTTCTCGGTCACGATCCAGGCTACGTAACAAGCACACCGATCTATTCGGCCGCCGCTACGAAGCCCGCACCTGAGGAGGTAGAACTGACCGCTGTGCTCAATCCTGTATTCTTTGGAGAATATGGGGCCTTCGCGCGCGAGGCCGCGAATGCACTTCGTGACCATCACTTTGCTATCAATGTCATCAATAAGACTATGGAAGAATGGGTTGACTCAGTGACCCAGGGTAATGTCGACTTTGTACTCGGACGGTGGGGCGCCGATTTTCCAGATGCAGATAGTTTCGCAACTATCCTGGACACCAAAAAAGGTTTACTGGGACGGCTTTGTGGGTCGACCGAGGTTGATCGCTTGATCGCGAGAGGACGTTCCGAAACGTCGCCACCGGTTCGGCATTCTATCTATCGACAGATCGAAGAGATGATTGCTCGCGAATGTCTCCTGGTTCCATTGTTTCACGAGCAGACTTACCGTTTTGTGAGACCTGAGGTTGAAGGGCTTACGCTTTCCTACGGAAGTGTGGCAGTGAACTACGCCAGCCTCCGTCTGCGTGGTTGATGCAGTCTGTTCGTCACGCGGCAGCGTCGGGTCACTGATGCACCACCCCAGAGGGTGGCAGTTTTTAGCTGCATCACCATCCAAAACCCACCCCGGAGGGGTGAGATGTCTATAGCCCGAGCCCAACCAAAATCTTCCGGCGCCGTTCGAAGGGGCGGAAACTCAACTTGGCCAGTACCCATCGAGTATCGTTCCGCCCCTTCAAACGGCGCCGAGCTGTCATTGTGTTCATTCCTAATCTATAAACATCTCACCCCTCCGTGGTGAAGGAAAGGCCATCTTTTCTTTGAGGATCCAAAGGATGCAGGGGGCATGTCGCCTCCAAGAGTTTTCACACACTCTCTGAAGCCTGTGGTGTCCTGATTAAATGAGAGTGGCCGCAGCTACCCTTCACAGAGGGCTTTCAATTTATTGAGTGCTTCGGCCCAGGCGGCCCGCAAGCCGTCAGCTTCGCTACGCTCCTGGATTCTGGCGTGATTGACTAGCAGGCCTGTCTTGCCTTTTCCCTTATCTTGAAACTGTACATCCACCTGCGATGGGGCTGAGAAGGCGGGATTTTCGAAACTCAAGCGCAGATCTTTATTGGCTCGTACGCGCAGATAGGTTCCGCGGTCTCTATCCTTGTTTTCATACTTCCCCTCGTCCTTAATATCCGCCTTGGTTCCTGATCCGAACCATTCACTTAACTTCTTATTGTCGGTCCAGGCAGCATAGACATCCGCAACAGGTGCGGCAATCGTCTTCGTGGAACAGATGAAATAGCCTTCGTAAAGACCGTCTTTCTTACGAGCATCGTGGTGCTTCTCGTACTCGACAGCGATCGTCGTACACCACCAGGGATCGACCTTTTGTTCATAAAGGTTGTTGTTGATAGCCCGGCGCCCCTGATTTAGACCGCCCTGTTTGTCAAGTTGCGCAACCCATTGGTCCAGGGATTTGCCAGTTGCTGTATTTGCTGCTTCGTTTGTCACAGGATGATCCGGTTCAAGCTTATATTTCATTGGGAGTCTCCTTCATTCAAGTGAAACTTCTACAGCATAAACAGACTGCCGCATGACTGTATTGTAAAAAATTAACCTCTTTGGAGCGCGCCGGCCCGGCGGCGCTGTGGTCCTCTGGGCCAGCGCC
>DATKDA010000142.1:0-12265 GCA_035512935.1 Pyrinomonadaceae bacterium
GTGGGTGGGCCGAAGTTGTCAAGCATGTATTTCCGAAACTCAAGCACCCGCAGCCCATACCAAAACTTATCGTTGCCCTGTTTGGTCCTAAATGCCTTGGAGTCTCGCGGAATCAGATGCCCCGCGTAGTTCAACGCACGACTCACTCTGATAACACAGGTGTTCTTGTAATGGCTTTGATTGACGTCTTTGCCAATCAGAATTTTTACGTTTTCGGCACTGTGAGTAGCCGGAAAAAACGACTTCATGAGATCAAAATCCGGAAGTCTGTTCGCCATTGAAGCCTCCGTTGTAGAAGTTCTCATATCCCGGTTCAGATCTAAGGAGATCCAACCTGGGATCGTACCTCAACACTCGCAATCGCTCTGTCCAGTTATCACAGGGCACTGCGACCAATTCGAGCGCGCGCTCCGTTTGACCGAACTCGGCGTAGATCATCGCGCGGTTGTAGGGTAACGCCCCTTCAACTCCCCCGAGATCCGATTCATCCAATAACACTTGCGCCTCGTCGCGGCATCCCATCAGCGCGTAAACATAGGCGCGCAGAACGAGCAGTTCGCAACGTTCCTCGGCAGCCCCCTTCTCAAACTCGTCAATCGCTTCCGCGTACATCCGTTTCTGCAAGTAATTCAGACCAAGGTAAAGATGTGCAGTAACGAAGCCAGGCTCTATGTCGAGGGCTCGACGGCAGTAAGCGATCGCTTCGTCATAACGCCGCGCGAAATAAAGCAGATGGCCAAGCGCGGCATTACTCTCAGGTGACAGGGGATCAAGCACCTGGGCGCGAGATGCTATTAGCAGGCCTTCGTCCAAACGGCCCATCGCGGTTAGAAACCACGCGTATCTAAGAAGGGCCATCAAGCAGTTCGGGTTTGCAGCGATAGCCCTGGAAAAAGACCTTTCGGCTCCAGTGACATCTCGATCGTATTTGACCCTAACGACCGCCAGCGCCGCATGGGCTTCCGCCAGTCCCGGGTCCAGTTCCAGCGCTTTCATAGCTGTCGCCCGGACCCTTTCATAAAGAATGCCGGGCGCCGAGCTTTCAAAGTTGTAGGCAAGACGCAGAAAGTAGCAATCGGCAAGCCCGGCATAAGCGAGCGCATATCCCGGATCTTGCGCAATCGTCTGTTCAAAATATTCGATCGCTCTGTTGAGACCGTCCCGCGTCCTCTTGTTCCAAAAGTACAGGCCCATCAAATACGTCTGGTAGGCTTCAGTGTTGTCCGGGTAAAGTTTGCTTAATTGCTTCTCGTCGGCAGTTATTTGCAGCGCCAACGACCTTGCGACCTGCTCGGAAATTGAATCCTGAACTGCAAAGATATTAGTGTAGTGCTCATCGAACTTGGCTGACCATAGGTTGCGTCCATCAGAAACCCGGAGCAATTGGACGGTCACGCGCACCTGCTCGTCCGCTTGTTGGGTTGTACCATCCAGCACTGCATCGACGCCGAGCTCGCGCCCGACGGTCAGGGGATTATTCTCACTGTCGGTGTACCGAAACATCGCGCTGGTGGGCGACACCTGGATCTGTTGGAGCTCATTAAGCCTGATAATGATCGCATCAGCCATCCCTAATCCTAGAAGCTCGTCGTTTCGCTCAACTCCGAGAGCCTTAAACGGCAATACCGCAAGAGAATTGATGGCTAAGACCGGCCCGTCTACCCCATTGCGAGATGCGCCTTCTGTCGAAGGCTCCGGCGTGCTGTTGACGATCTCATTAACCCTGGGCAGGAAGTGATAGCCCCTCTTAGGAATGGTGGCTATATACTGCGGCTCAGATTTATCATCTCCAAGCGCTCGACGGAGATGAAAGACGTTCTGGGAAAGACTGCTCTCCTCGACAAAGGTGTCCGGCCAGAGCTGCTGCATCATTTCATCTTTAGTTACTACGCGGCCACTGTTCTCGACAAGCAATAACAAGGTCTCAAACACCTTTGGCGTTAGCGGTACCGTACTACCACCGCGAATCAGACAGCGCCTTGCGACATCGACGCGGTATGGTCCAAACTCATAAACGAGTTGCGGTGTTCTTCCGCTCATGACGATCTCGGCAAAAACTTCTACAGTCGTTTTAAGGTCTAATCAGATTCAGTGGGCCTTCGAGTGCCTGGTAAGCATTAACTAATCTGAGACGTGCAGACTCCGAAGCGAGCCTGTGATTCTGGGAAGATAGTGAGATTCTAGTTGTTAACGGTCCCACCGACAACCCGATGGATCCTTTTTTTTGGATCACTCTCCGCGCACTTGGCGCGAACCTGCGTAAAGGGATATTCGTTATTCAGTTACAGACCTTTGGAAGCCCAGCGGTCTTTTGCGGCACTCTAACTCTAATTAAGTTCGGACCGGATCCGTTATGGAGATAATCGAGCAGCAGATCAGAGCTGAACATGAACGCGTCCTGCTCTGTAGAGATCTTTCCGTGGGCTATCGCGGCATGATCGCCGTGCATAGCACTGCTCTCGGTCCGGCAGTCGGGGGCACGCGGTTCTGGAATTATGCGAACGACGACGAGGCACTTGCAGATCTGCTCCGTCTTTCGCGCGGCATGACTTACAAAAATGCGGTGGCTGGGCTGCCATTTGGTGGCGGCAAGTCAATTATCTTCGGTGACAATAAAACTTTGAAACGTGAGCGGCTCTTTCGGGCACACGGGCGATTCATCGAGACGCTGGGCGGTCGATACATTACCGGAGAAGATGTCGGAACAACCCCGGATGATATGAGGTTTGTCCGGATGGAAACCCGTTTTGTTGCTGGCCAGAGGGATCCCTCGCCGGTTACAGCGCAGGGAGTTTTTCGAGCTATACAGGCGGCAGCAAAGCATCGTTGGGGGACGGACAATCTTGCGGGAAAAACCGTCGTTCTTCAGGGATGCGGACACGTCGGTTATCACTTGGCCGCCGCACTGCATAATAACGGGGCGCGCTTGATCGTCACGGATGTCGACACTCTCCGGCTGGCGCGGGTTGTGAATGAGTTCGATGCTGCGAAAGTTGCACCGGATGAAATCTACGACGTCAATGGCGATATCTTTTCGCCGTGTGCTCTTGGCGGAATTATCAACAACGAGACGATTCCCAGATTGCAGGTGGAAATTGTTGCGGGAGCGGCAAACAATCAACTGCTCGACCCGCTGCATGGAGACATGCTCGAAAGGCGGAACATTCTATATGCGCCCGATTATGTTGCTAACGCAGGCGGAATCATTAACGGATGCATTGAACTCCTCGGCTGGGAACCGGCTTTGGCGCGAGACAAGGTGCTGGCGATTTACGACACCATGCTTAACATCCTCGCGATCGCCAGCGGCGAAGGAATCCCTACCCACAGAGCAGCCGACCAACTGGCCGAACGCCGGTTAGCGGCGGCCGCCGGCAGTACAAGTTAACGATTCTCGCATGCCTTACAGATCGACGATGCTCTTGAAACCGCCGTAGACCATGCGCTTGACATCGAACGGCATCGCCTTCGAATCCATCATCTCGGCGAGTCGGGAATCTTTCATTACCTTTCCGTTGACGCGATCGCGATGCGCGCGCGACTTGAATACAATCCACGAGAACACCACTGTCTCGCTTGGCTTGAGCTTGACTGTTTTTCCGAACGGAACTCCAAACTTTACATCAAGATCGTCGCCGGCTGCCTCGACGTACTGAAGAGCGCCATGTTCCATCCAAACCTTTCCCGCCTTTTTAGACATCCTGCGGTAGGCTTCCAAATTCTTCTTCGGGACAGGCAGTACAAATCCATCAACGTAACGCATGAATCCTCCTTAATCAGTACGGTGTGATCTCTTTGGGGTGGCACCCCATCTCTAATTTGTGCCGAACCTTTGAGCCTCCCGGGCTCTGGCTTTAGCAGCCTCTTCCTGCCGATTCTTTGGCGCGGCTGTCGATTTAAGTGAACGAAGCAGTTGGCTCGAGATCCTTGCAACCTCATCTACGGCCGAGTGGAAAGCAGCCTCGTTCGCTTTCGAGGGTGCGTTGAACCCACTGATCTTTCTGATGAATTGCAGCGATGCTGCGTGGATCTCTTCCTCAGTAACCGGCGGTTCGAAATTGAATAGGGTTTTGATATTTCGACACATAGATTTCACCTTCGATGGAGTGGCCCATGTTGTCCAGCTTGCGTTTGGTTGAAAAAAGATCTTGATTCCGAGACTTGAGCCATGACCGAATCAGTTTTAATGTTACCACCCAACTCAACCTGGACAAGATGCGCTACTCCTTTGGCAGACCCGGAATTTCGAGCACGGGTCGGATCTCAATTGTCCCCACTTGCGCTACGGGAATTCTCTCGGCGATCACAATCGCCTCGTCGAGATCCGCCGCCTCTATTAAATAATAGCCACCGAGCTGTTCGCGCGTTTCAGCAAATGGGCCGTCAGTCACAAGACGCTTGCCGTTGCGCATCCTGACGCTAGTCGCCGTCGAAATAGGGTGCAGTGGTCCGGCGGACAGGTAATTCCCACTCGACTTTAGATTTCGAGCTAGCTGTGCCGACTCGACGTAACAATGCTCCCGCTCAGACTCGGTTAGGGCTTGCTCATTCAGATAAACCAGCAACATATATTTCATAGAATTTTCCTCCCATAATAGATCGAATGGCCCTGGCCTGGATCGACACCCTGGCAGGCAATTCTTTATTATCGGCCATGCTTCCCAACGCCAACGTCGCTGTTGATAAGGTTTACCGTGCCGATTGGGGCCTCATCGTCGCCACTTTGATTCGGCAATTCCGTGACTTTGACGTTGCCGAAGAGGCGGCTCAGGAAGCATTTGCCGCCGCAGTTGATCGTTGGCCGACAGATGGCGTTCCCGAGTTCCCACGTGCCTGGATAATCCAGACCGCAAGACACAAAGCTATAGATCGCATTCGCCGCCAGACGCGATTCAGGGAGAAACTTGAATCGTTTGCCAACTCAAGTAGCGAGCCGGCCGAGGAGCCTCACTACGATTTCGATCAGATCCCTGACGATCGTCTGCGCTTGATCTTCACCTGTTGCCACCCATCGCTGGCCCTCGAAGCCCAGGTCGCGCTGACGCTAAGGACATTGGGAGGTCTGCAAACCGACGAAATTGCCCGCGCATTTCTGGTACCCGCAACAACGATGGCCCAGCGCCTGGTCCGGGCAAAGCGTAAGATCCGTGATGCCGGAATTCCTTTCTCTGTTCCCCATACCAACGAGATGCCATCGAGAATCGACGCCGTCTTGACAGTGATCTATCTGATCTTTAACGAGGGCTATGCCTCGACACGAGGTGGGCCGCTCGTCAGGGCCGATCTCTGCGCCGAAGCTATCCGTCTTGGGCAACTCGTAAGAACGTTGATGGCGCCTCAGCCGCCAGCGGAAGCGACCGCGCTCTATGCCCTCCTGTTGCTACACGATTCACGCCGCGAGGCCCGTCTTGACGAAACTGGCGATCTGGTCGTGCTGGAGGAGCAGGATCGCAGTCGATGGAATCAAAAACAGATCGCGGACGCTCTACCCCTTGTAGACGAAGCCCTTCGCGGAGGGCCTGGTCCGTTTGCATTGGAGGCTGCCATTGCGGCGGAGCATTGTAAGGCACTTAGGGCAGAAGATACAGACTGGCGCCAGATTGTCCGCCTCTATGATCTTCTCGCTCAAGTGCTGCCTTCGCCGATTGTGTCGCTGAACCGCGCAGTTGCGATCGCCATGTCTCAAGGTCCCGAAAACGGACTGGCGCTGATCGAAGCCCTCAGCGAAACGGGCGAACTCGATGGCTACCACCTAATGCACGCGGCTCGGGCAGACTTGCTGCGACGAATTGGAGCCAGAGCGGAAGCGGTCAGGAGCTACGAGTCGGCGCTGGCGTTGGTCACGAATGAGAGTGAACGCCGGTTTCTGGAGCGAAGGTTACGCGAAATGCTCTCTTAACGTTTAGCGCACCTTTCCCGGACCCCAAATAGCTCGCCCCGGTTTAGCGTCTGTGTGCTCGCCGTCTTTGAGCACTTGCACTCCGTTAACGAAAACATGTTGTACTCCGACTGAATACTGATGCGGCTTTTCGAAGGTGGCATGATCCGCAATAGTTTTCGGATCAAATACCACCACGTCAGCAAACATCCCTGGTCTAAGAAAGCCGCGGCCATCCAATCCCAGGTTGGTCGCCGGCAGACCCGTGAGGCGGCGCACTGCCTCAGCGAGAGGGATCACTTTCTCATCGCGCACATACTTGCCCAGTAGCCGCGCGAAGTTTCCGTACGCCCGTGGATGAGCAGAAGACTTAACGAAGACACCTTCAGGGGCCATCGAAGCGGCATCTGATCCGAATGACACCCACGGCAGTTTTATCTGCTTCCTCACATTGTCTTCGGACATAAGAAAGTAGACCGCTTCCACGCGGGTACGGTCTTCAAGGATCAGGTCGATAATGGTCTCGACCGGATCTTTTCCGCGCATCTTCGCCACTTCCGCCAAACTCTTTCCGGTGAGTGGCTTCAACTTCTCGGTCTTGAAACCGGCGAGAAGAACTTTTTCGGCTGAGCCGGCCGCGAGATACAGGTTTTCCCATTTGTCAGTGGGAGTGCGGACCTCCTCAACGATCTTCTGTCGCATCGCAGGGTCCTCGAGCCGCTTGAAGAGTGCCTCATTACCCCCATCCTGCGACCAGGGTGGCAGACTCGCCGTCAGTCCGGTCGCGCCGGCTGTGTAGGTGTACATGTCGGCGGTAATCTTCAACCCCTCGCGCCGGGCTTCGTTTACCATTCTGATGACCTGGTCCATCTTCCCCCAGTTCTCCTGCCCTGCCGCTTTGAGGTGGTATATCTCCGCTGGAATTCCGGCTTCTCGACTGATGCGAATTAGCTCCGCCACCGCCTCGGTCAAACGGTTTCCCTCGCTGCGCATATGTGAGATGTATTTACCCTTGTAGCGCGCCGCGACTTTGCACAGTTCGATCAGTTCTTCAGTTCTGGCGTAGAAAGCCGGGGGATAGATAAGCGACGAGCCAATGCCGAGGGCTCCTGCTTCCATCTCACGACGCACCAGTTCGCGCATCTCTTCCATTTGTGACGCTGTCGGTTGGACGTCAGCTTCGCCCAGAACATACATGCGGATCGTGGTGGCTCCAACAAATGAAGCAACATTCTGAGATACGCCGCGCTTCTCGAGATAGTTCAGATACTCCGCCAGTGTGGTCCACTCGATGTCAAACTTGATGTCGGCCTGTTCTGCCACCATCTGCCGCTTCAGCCGGTCGTTAAGGGGGCCCATGGACCACCCTTCCCCGAATATCTGTGTGGTCACGCCTTGCCTGATATCACCTTGCGAGCGTCCGTCCACAATCAGGGATTCCGTGGACCATGAAAGCATATTGATAAAGCCGGGCGCGACCGCGAGCCCGCGAGCATCAACGACAGCGCCGGCGCGAGCGCTTGCCAGGTTGCCAACTGCCGCTATACGGTCCCCGCGGATCCCGATATCAACGCGTCTCGCCGGGCCGCCGCTACCATCGTAAACGGCGCCACCGCGGATGATGACATCGAATGATCCTGGTTGAGCGCTTGTTCGCTGGGCAACAGCCAGACCTGAAAGGATCACGATTAGAAGCAAAGCAAGTGCAGTCTTATACATTCGTTGTAGTTCCTTTGTATCTTGTTTCGCGCTTATGCCCTAGTGAGGAGCTCGGACTGGACCACTCCTGGCAGATCACCGGACTCGATTCGGTATCTCCGTCGCGTCCATTGAACGTACGTAGCGTTCGAACTCGATTGAATCTTCGTCACTAAAGACCATTCCCGGAATGTCGTTTAGCACAAGATATCGGGGAATCACAGTCTGAGCTTCACGACCTATCTGGGCTTCAGCGTTACATTTATTCGGACACTTCCAGTAGTCCAGCCGGGCCGTCGGCGCCGCCGAGCCCACAGCCGTATTGAAGGGTTCCCAACGGTGTTTGCACGTATCGCATTGCAACACAGGCAACCAGCCATTCAGACTGATGCCAACTTTCTTTAGCTCTTGTTCAAGTTTAGATCTGTTCATGCTCAATCCCTTCGAAATTGACTCCAATTCTATTCGACTAGCCTCCGGTTAGCATTAGGGCGCCACAAAAACGAATTACGTTAACCATCGCTGGCCAGTCAAGCAACGGCGCCCGATGGGCTCTAAGGCTAACTGTCTTAAAAGCGCGCGACCGATTCTTTGTTGTTGCGGAGTGTAACACTGGTAGACTACTCCGAACGCCGGTTCTCTGACAACATTTGGGACGTACAAATGCTCTGCGTGAAATCGGACGTACTTGGCATGACCTGTCACCTTCGCGGCTAGCACGATTACAGTCGATGTGCGAGGATGCCGTGGGCACTGTTCTCATCTATACTAAAAATAGCACCTATTCAAGGTATGCCGCATACTCTTCCATTACTTCAGGACGTGCTCCTGTTATTGCTCGCCTCTGTCCCCATAGCCTTTCTTTTCAACCGGCTTCGCTTGCCCACCATTGTCGGCTTTATGATTACCGGAGTCTTGATTGGTCCCTATGGACTGGGTCTGATCGAGAATGCCGAGGCGATCGAAGTACTTGCCGAGATCGGCGTGGTGCTTCTGCTCTTTACCATCGGGCTCGAGTTCTCTCTACGCCAGATGCTGAAGATGAAACGCCTGGTCCTCTTGGGCGGCGGATTGCAAGTCGTACTTACAACGCTGTTCGTCAGTGTCATCGCCGGCCTCCTGAATCGTCCTATCAATCAGGCGATCTTTTTCGGATTTCTATTTGCTCTTTCCAGTACTGCCATCGTCCTTAAGAGTTACGTCGAGCGCGCTGAGGTTGATGCGCCTCATGGCAGAGCCGCCGTCGGCATTCTGCTGTTTCAGGACTTGAGCATCGTGCCAATGATGCTGATGGTCCCCATCCTCAGCGGTAATGAGGGCACCTCTGCCTCGAGGATTGCTCTCACTCTCGGGATTGCCTTCGCTGCAATAGCGATCATCATTTTCGCGGCGCGCACGGTTGTGCCACATCTCCTCTACCAGATAGTTCGCATGCGCAGTTCTGAGATGTTTATGATTTCGGTCGTTCTCCTCAGTCTGGGGACTGCCTGGCTGACCTCCCAGTTTGGACTGTCGCTGGCGCTGGGAGCATTCATTGCGGGGATGGTGCTCTCGGAATCAGAGTACAGCCATCAGATCGTGGCGGACATCCTTCCCTTCCGTGACGTTTTCAATAGTCTCTTTTTTATCTCGATCGGCATGCTGTTGTCGTTGAACGCTCTGGCCGCCGATCTGTCTACGGTGCTGACCTGGGTTGTGGCATTAACAGTAGGAAAGACATTACTGGCTCTGGGCATCGTGCGCTTGCTTGGCTATTCTTTGCGAGTCGCAGCAATGACGGCGGTCGGACTGGCGCAGATCGGCGAGTTCTCGTTTATTCTTGCCAAAGCTGGTCTGCTGGAGGGCTTACTTTCAGGAACAGACTACCAACGTTTTCTGGCTGCTTCGATTCTATCGATGATTGCTGCGCCATTTCTTATCAGAGCGGCGCCCCGAATCGGCTACGCTCTCCAGTCTCTGGTTGCTACTGACTCTAAAAGCGTGGCTGTGCATCCCGAGCCTACTGCGAAAGAATCGGATCTGCGAGGCCACGTTTTGATCGTCGGCTATGGTTTAAATGGCCGGAATCTTGCAAAGGTTCTCCGAAAGACTGGAGTTCCTTACACCGTCGTGGAACTAAATGGTGAGACAGTTCGCAAAGCTCAGGCCCAGGGAGAGCGAATTGTTTACGGCGAGGCTACGCGCCGAGAAGTCTTGCACCAGAACGGTGTGGAACACGCGCGCATTCTGGTGCTTGCCATTTCAGATCCCCTGGCATCCCGGCACATAGTTTCGCTGGCCCGCCGGATGAACCCCAACATTCATATCATTGTTCGGACTCGCTACATGTCAGAGATGACGGATCTTATTCAACTCGGCGCCAGCGAAGTCATACCGGAGGAGTTTGAAACCAGTATCGAGATATTCTCGCGCGTGCTCAGAGAGTACGGACTTGCCCGCAGCGTGATACAACGTCAGGTTGAAGAGATCAGGAGGGAAGGATACCAAATGCTTCGCTCGCCATCTCTGCCGATTGTCGATCTCAATGAAATCGCTGAAGCAATGAAGGCTACTTCAACGGAAACATTAATTGTAGAGCACGCCTCACCGGCTGTCGGCAAGAGCATTGGAGATTTGCAGTTAAGAAAGAAGACCGGCGTGACGATTCTTGCCATTACGCGCGAGGGCCAAACAGAGATCAATCCGGGTCCCGAAACGATAATCAGGGCTGAAGACGTGCTGGTCTTGCTAGGAGGCCCCGCGCAGATCGATCTGGCGATTGAAGAAATCAACGGCGTAGCGGAGCCGGCAGCTATTGATCAAGGTGTCGATATCCCTGTCTAGCTTTTCGGATTAGAGAGAATCCTTACCTATACACAGCAGTGTGTAGATGGTTCAGATCCTCCCTACTTCCAAGGCACATCTCAACTCGTGCCACACTCGCCCCCCCGAGGTAGTAGTCCTAACCTCATAAGTTGAGATATATTCAGCCTCAGCATGACGCGCATCGAGCGACTACAGAAATTCGGCATCCTGCGATTGGGCAACCCAGATCGCGGCTTCCATTACAAAAAGGCTGACGGCAGGAAAGTTCTCGTCAGAGATCTGGCCCGCATCCACACAATGCGAATTCCTCCCGCCTGGACCAACGTGGCCATCAGCACCTCGCCAAACAGCAAACTTCAGGCAGTAGGTAAAGATACGGCCGGTCGCTGGCAATACCTCTATCACGATAATCACCATCGAGCGCAGGACACCATAAAGTTCCGGCGCTTGATCCACTTCATTCAGGACCTGCCGCGCATGCGTTCCATTGTCGCCCGGCACCTGAAACAGCCCGGCGTCGGTCGTGAACGGGTGCTCGCCTGCATCTTGCGGATTCTTTCGACCTGCTTTCTGAGACCCGGCAGCGAAGTTTATGCAAGCGAGAATGGCAGCTACGGGATTGCAACGCTGACCCCGGACCACGTTTCAGTAAAAGGCGACCGGGTGTTGTTTGATTTCCCCGGGAAGTCAGGAGTGCGCCAGTATCGGGAGCTGCGAGACAAGGATGTTGCCCGGGTGCTGCGTGTCCTGCTGAGGTGCCGCCAGAGTGAGGTCTTCAAGTATCGCAATGGCGACGGTGAATTTGTGGATGTCAAGCGCCGGCATATCAATGAGTACATCAAAGAAGTTATGGGCGAGCGCTTCAGTGCGAAGGACTTTCGTACCTGGGCCGGCACGCTGGTCTGCGCGTGTGCCTTGGCGCGCACCGGCACCGATACCACGGAAAAGGTCACGCTGAAGAAACGAAAGATTGTGGCGGCGATTAAGGAGACCGCCGCAACGCTCGGGAACACTCCGGCAGTTTGTCGCGGTTCCTATATTTGCCCGGAAGTGATCAAGAGTTTCGAAAAGTGTCGGACAATGGACTGCTACTTCACGACGCTGGACCAGTTCATTAACTACCGCGGCCGCAAACTCCACCCGGCAGAAGAGTCTCTGTTGCGACTCTTAAAGCAAAACTCCCGAAAGTGAGTTTCATGTCCGACGAACTTCAGTTTGTCGTTTTGCATACTCTGAACTCCATTGAAACTGCTCGCCTTGGCAACAGTTGGCGGAGACGGGGGGAGACGGGGGAGACGCGGGAGACGGGGAGACGGGGGAACGCGGAAACGGGGGAACAGGGGGATGGGGAGGCGGGGGGACGGGGGGACAGGCGACGAGGTGCCTGACTCAAGCTCCCAAGACCATGTGGACACCACAGGCTTTAGCCTCATGGTCCTTCATTTCTGCCTAACGAAAACATCCCCAGACCACGCCAGACACCACAGGCTTTAGCCTCGTGGTTCTTCAACTTCTACCTAACGAAAACATCCCCAGACCACACAAGACACCACAGGCTTTAGCCTCGTGGTCCTTCAACTTCTACCTAACGAAAACATCCCCAGATCACGCCAGACACCACAGGCTTTAGCCTCATGGCCCTTCATTTCTGCCTAACGAAAACATCCCCAGACCACACAAGACACCACAGGCTTTAGCCTCGTGGTTCTTCAACTTCTACCTAACGAAAACATCCCCAGACCGAATAAGTGACTTTGACCTTTCGGCCAGAGCACGCACCTATGCACTGGTCTATCTTGCTGCAGCGGACTCGAGCATCGCCTGCTGGGCAACGAAGTACAGATACAACTTCTGGCGGCCACAGCCGGCGATTTAGCGCGGCGC
>DATKDA010000143.1:0-9311 GCA_035512935.1 Pyrinomonadaceae bacterium
CGACTCGAGAGGAGTTTCACCCCACAAATAGAAACTGTTTTGAACAAAGGCGCCATGTAAGATGATCATTTTCTGGAGATCTTATATCAGAAAGCTCTTCAACCCAGCTTCTTTAACACGTCGCGATCTTCGCGCAAATCACGGAGGTACTTCTCCTCGAATGGCGGAACGGCGATCACTTCGGCCTGCAATTCCCTCAAGGCTTTATTTAGTTTGGTCAGATTTTCCGAGCTGGCAAGGATCGCCAGATCTGTGTCGCGGCTAAACTCGGCTGCGCCGTAAAACACGCACGCCTGGCCGCCCATCAGCAGGGCGCGCACTCGGTGCGCTTGAATCGAAGAAAGGACTTTGAGTATCGGGTTCAGTGTCAAGTGAGCCACCGAGGTAGAAATAAGTTTGCCAGAGCTTCTCCGACTCACGCCAGCGCTCAAGCGGTGACAGGCGATACCACGCTGCCGATTCCTCACCGACAAGTTCTTCTGGTGAGATCATGACATACAGTCTACACGGTCACCCAAGACTCTGCACCTGATCTGGCTTTGTCTTCCTGTCATGCGTGGAATAGTTTTCTTCTGCCTGATCAGCTACTGATTATTACCGCTGGCTTCAGGCGACCTGCCGATGCAACTCTTTTTTCGCGCGATCCAGTAATGAGCGAACCTCCTCATCGGTCGTCTGCGAAAAGTCCTTATACCAGCGGCCTACGCCATCAAATGGCTCCGGGGTCATAACACACACGCACGTAGAATCCCCATTCATCTGAAAGGAGTCACAAGTCTGACGTGCCGCAACTGGAGCCGCAACGATGATGCGGGCCGGATCCTGAAGCCTGAGAGCAGTGACAGCGGCAAGCATAGTCGAGCCGGTGGCCAGCCCATCATCAACAACAATCACAGTGCGCCCACGAACGTTGAGCGGTTCTTGCCCGCCCCGATAGAGCTTCTCACGTCGTTCCAGTTCAAGTTGCTCTTCAGCGGTTACCCGGTCCAACTCTTCAGCAGAAATACCTATGAAATGGACTACTTGCTCATTCAGTATCCGGACTCCACCGCTGGCAATAGCTCCCATGGCGAGTTCCTCCTGACCGGGAACCCCCAGCTTACGAACGAGGAAGACGTCCAGCGGAAGATTAAGCTCCCGCCCGATCTCATATCCGACAGGTACACCACCCCGGGGAAGAGCAAGCACAGTAGTGTCTGGGCGATCAGCGTAGGCCGCAAGCTTTCTCGCGAGTAAGCGACCTCCTTCGGAACGATTTTGGAACTGCATAATTACCTCCCGATTGCTATGGACAGCGCCTGACTTCTAGAGATAGTTTAGCCTATGACGACGCAACGCATGTGCCGGGTACGTTGAATGCAAGCTGGTTGTATGGGTTTGACTCTCTTGTACACCGTTGTAAGAGCGGTTTTTTCACAAACCAGCAATGCATCAGAGCTAATTCAAAACATAGTTAACGAAACGAGAATTGACCTGCTGAAAGCGGAACGGCTATTGTCGAAGATCAGAATAAAATCACGACTGGGCAGTAGAGATGAGGGAGTCTGTTCTTATGTATATCCATGAGATGAGTGAGGCGGAGTGCCGCAAGGCTTTAAGGGAAGCATCGCATGGGAGACTCGGATGTGCCCGAGACAATCATCCCTACGTTGTTCCCATCTATTTCTCTTTTGATGGAAGGCATCTTTACAGTTTTACCACTTTGGGTCAGAAGATCGAGTGGATGCGATCCAATCCGAACGTCTGTCTGGAGATTGACAAGCGATATAGCCACGATGACTGGATGAGCGTCATCGTGTTCGGACGATATGAGGAGTTGCCTGATAAACCTCAGTTCGCGTCGGCTCGAGCTGAAGCGCACGAACTGTTGCAACGACGCGTCATGTGGTGGGAGCCTGCTTATGTGGGCGCAACGCACCGGGACAAGCCCCATTCCGTCACTCCCATTTTCTACCGAATTCTCATTGATCGAATCACCGGCCGGCGAGCCACGCCTAATGACGTTGAGCCGGCATCTTCGATAGCAGATGCGAGAACACAGCCACCCCGCTGGTGGACCAGCCTGCTGCGACGAATGCGGGGTGGGTGATTAAGGATCGTGTGTTTCGTCATTTCTCGGCCGAAAGCGATCCACTAAACCCCACGACTTTGAAGCCAGCGACCGGGCGCCTCCTTAAGAAAAACGGCAAACTTCAACGGAACAATGCGCGCGCGCTGCCACCGTCGCCGAGACGCTGCCGAGAAGCAGACGATCAATACCTCTAGTCCACGCCTATAACACTACGTACTGGACCATCATCTACCCTCGTTTGCCCGCGCGCCACACGCACCGAAGCGCGCGCCTCATAGAGAACTCGTTGCGATACACTTCCCAGAATGAGACGTCCTCCCATCGCCGTGCGGCCTTCAGAACCAACAACTATCAGGTCCGGCTGCCACTCATCCGCTTTCTTGATTAGCCCCCCGGCAGGAGAATCGGCGCAGGCTTCAGTGGTAACCTGCCAATCCGGGAGCAATTTCTTTACTTGCTCTTTTGCTTTCCCGGCCAGGTCACGTGCTTCTGCAACAGCTTCAGATGCAAGTTGATGCGCACGCCAGACACCCGCCCGCACAGACATCGGGAATATGTTGTCCTCTTCCTTGATTGGGAGAGGCTGAAATACATCCGCGACGGTCATAATCAGGGCCTCACCTTCGGCCGGTAGCCCTGCCCGAGGCAGATCGCGAAGCGCAGCCTCAGCACACTCAGACCCGTCGTACCCGACTAGAACCTTCATTTTGCCGTTTTCCACAACGTCTGCCCCTTTCCCCAAACTTTATCGTGTTACCGGCGTTTAAATTGCAAAGCCTATACCGACCGTCTGAACAGAGTTAATTATTCAATATGAGCTAAAAAACCTAGTGCCTGGCAGGTGAGGGCGCGAGTTTTTCCCACAATTACTGCGTAACTTCTCGCACTTCGCCAAACCTCTTCGGAGCTCGTGACGATTGCAGCGATGCCGCTGGACGGCACAAGCTCTGGAGAACTGCTAAAGCGGGTGCTCCCAATTCGTCAGAAACGATATAATCCAATTCGGCACGCACGTTGCGAGGTGTTTATACGCCCGAATTGTCGTCATGTTTACGGTAAAACAGCATGATTAATATTAAACGCATTCTCTGTCCCACTGATTTGTCCCTGGAATCCGATGAAGCGCTGCGGTATGCCATCGCTCTCGCCTGCGCCTACGAAGCAAAGCTCTTCCCGCTTTATTGCAAGCAAGCCAACGCCGAAGGTAATGAGGAAGCCGGGCTACAGGTAGATCAGACGGGATCACTTTTCATCGATTCACTCGCTGCCCATCTTGGTCTCACTAGTCTCTGCGACTTGAATTGGGAAGGTCTCGTAGCTGAGAACGTAAGCGATGTCGGAAAAGCAATTGTCCAGAAAGCCAGGGAGAACAAGATCGATCTGATTGTGATGCGTTCCCGGCGCAGACCTCGCGCCGCGGCGGTGCTTGGTTCGACTGCCGAAACGGTCTCTCGCACTGCCCCATGTCCCTTGCTTGTTACGCATCCGCACGAGCGCGAATGGGTGGGCCTTTCGACCGGACAAATAGACCTTCACCGCGTGTTGGTGGCTTATGACTTCTCCGCCGACTCGAAACTCGCGCTGAACTACGGCATCTCATTGGCTCAGGAATACCAGGCTGAGTTGCACCTCCTACATGTGCTAAGTCAGACGGAACCATCGGCGCCTGAACTTGCCTGGGCGCCTGGGGCGATGGAGACTGCCTACACTCAGGCAGCGCAGCAGCTACAGCGCGCGATACCGCAAGAGGTCTTTTTGTGGTGCAAGGTTACAAGTGCTGTGCGGCACGGTAAGCCTCATCAGCAGGTGCTCGATTATGCCAAAGAGCAACAGATCGATCTCATTTGCATGGGAGCGAGCGGGAGTGGCTTTGCGTTAGGCACGCTGCTCGGCTCAACCGTTGATCGGGTGCTCCGTCAGGCTCCTTGCCCGACGCTAGTCGCACGTCCTATCGCTTGATTAGTCGCCGCGCCCATGAATATAGCGAGGCGATTCATTTCAGACTGAGTGAACTTTGTTCGACGCTAGATCAGCCGCGATACCGGATAAACGAGTCTCGCTGCGGCTGCACTTGTTTCTTCAATTGCCTGCTGAAGCGAAATCCGCTCTTTCTCAAGTGTCTCAATATCGCTGATTACCGGGATTGACTTAACCGGCCCCATGAAGACAGAAATATATCCGAACGGCACTGGATTACGAGCAGCGTCCCACTTTCTTCGCTGGGCCAGCGCTGGATAACAGCTCGCTCCCAAAGGGACAATCGGCGCGCTGGTTGCCGATGCCAGTGCAAGGGCGCCTACTTTCACGACCCTTGATGGCCCCATGCCGTCAACGGTTATCACGACTGAAGCGCCGCTCTCGATCAACACCGCCAGTTTCCGGAGTGCTTCCCAACCCTGATCCCCGCTGTCTCCGCGCACCACTTTGAGACCAAGCATCCGGCAAAGTAACGCAAGCGAATCGCCCCGAGGGTTGCGGGCTACCATGATGCCAACCTCTCCGCGCGGCCGCTTCCTTGCGAACGCGGTAAGGAACGCGGGCGCGTCTCCGTGCCAAAGAGCTAAAACAACGGGTTCCGATACCATTGGCCACTGGCTTTGACCGTTAGTAATCAGCCGGGTTGTCAGCGCAACGAGCCGTGCGTAAAGAAAGAGCGCCAGGGCCGTCAGAATGTAGCCGATAAAATGAAGCGGTACAGCGTAGCGACGCAACGTGTTTAATATTCTATCGATCGTTCGAGTCCAGAGATTGCGACTGACGGTTCGGGGAACGGTCTCAGCCGCTGAACGACTCTGCCGGACCAGAGAGGCGATCTCATTTAGCCGGCTAGCTGCACTACTTGCCAGCGATTCACGAGCAACCGAGTTGACGGTGTATAATTCCTCCCCATGCTCTCGTTCGTTCATGAAATTCGTTCCTATCGCGTGGGCCTCGCTTTAAGCGGAGGCGGGGTACGCGGACTGGCTCACATCGGTGTTCTAAAAGCTTTGGCCAATCATAATATCAAGCCGCACGTGATCGCGGGCACCAGCGTCGGCAGCCTCATCGGCGCGGCCTTTGCCGCCGGAAGAGACTGGCAGCAGATCGCAGAGATGGCGCGTTCAGTGTTCTGGCCTGGCTTGCTGAACGGTCCCCGACTCGAGAAGTTTTGTGCCGCACATCTGCCCGAAGAATTTGCCGGTCTCAATCTGCCGTTCGCCGCGATTGCAACCATTGTCTCCGAACGAAAGGCGCTCACGATTGTCGACGGCCATCTACCATCAGCCATAAGCGCAAGCTGCGCAATACCGGGACTAAGAAGGGCAGTCGAGCGTGAGGGCGTCAGACTCCTGGACGGGGGTATCGCCTGCGTCCTTCCAGCTCTGGCTTGCCGCGAGCTTGGAGCAGACTACGTCATCTCTTCAGACGTCTGGGAGTGGAGTACTATCCTGCGTCGTGTTGGTGTAGGTCCAACCACAGCAAGTTCCAGCCGCCTGTTTCCATCACATTATCAACTGGCAATCTCCCACACGACACTTCTTATCAATCCATCCTTGCCCGTAAGCGGTTACTTGCCTGGCCCCAGGGCTGCGGATCGTATGATTGCCGCCGGCGAAGAGGCCACTCAGCGAGCACTTCGTCATGCTGCGTAGATTCCCAACGCAAGCGCGCAGGTGAATCCAAAGGCGAAGACCATCCAGGCCCAACGCTCCCACGCCGGAGGCTTATAGACTGACAACAACACCGCCAGGCCATTAATGAATGCAGCCGCAATGACACCCAGGACGATACGGTTGGAAGTTCGTTCGAAGCGATTGATCAGCGGCACATTAGAGAGGATTTAATGCGTAATTTCACGCATGTTTTGAGGAAGTTTGCGCAAGAAGCGAGGGCCGCGTTCGGCAACTAACTATCGGCATCCTTTTCACTCCCATTCCGGGATGAATTGAAACGTGGCGGGAAATTCTCAATCTCTTGCAGAACTTGCTCTGTTAGCCGCGCTTGTTGGGATTCATCTAAAAGCCTTCCAGGCCAGCGATAAACAAGCTCCTCTTCGAGTTCATTATGCTTTTCCAGGCGGCTGCCTAACGAGACAATCCTTTCTCTGACAGTAGAAAGTTGTTTCGTTGTCTCCTGGGTGAAAGGTTCAAGCTGCACCTCTCTCATCGTTTTGATCAAGTCTGCCAACTCGTGCATGAAAAAATTGTGATCGCTGCCTAGTCGCGCGATGGCCTCATTTGCCTCGGCTAATGATGGAGACACGTCTTCGCCCTTATTCGAGCCTGCTTCCAGCACGTTGAGTATGGAAGGAAATAGGTGCAGGTTTTCCGCGCGAATATGCATTGCTAAGCGCGCCCAAATGAGATCAAGACGCGCAAACGCCTCCGTGGCATCGCCGACGTTTAGCGAGGCGATAAGCCCGTCAAGCAGTTCAGCGAGCGCGGCATGATCCTCCGCAAGCAAACGCTCGGCATCCTGTGACTTATCATATAGAGTCATGCTTCAGAACTCCTCTCGATTGGAAGGGAGATCATTATGCGTCAGACAGCAGTGTGTGAAAACTTAAAATAGCACGACCATTAAAACAGATCTTCCTCCTATTAAAGCAACGGGTTGGACAAAAAGATGAACAAGATCGAAGCGCTCAGACGCACTGCATTATTCAGTGAGCTGGATGAGAGCACATTGACGGCTTTAGCTGCGCGGGCGATTGAGCGTCGATTTGAAAAGGACGAGGTGCTGTTCGTCGCCGGTGAAGAGGCGCGGGGGCTCTACGTGATTGTCGAGGGCGGGGTGCGCGCTTTTCGTGAGAGTATGGGCGGGCGCGAGCAGGTTATCCACGTCGAGCGCGCGGGCGCTAGCGTGGCCGAGGTGCCTGTCTTCGACGATGGCCCGTTTCCCTCAACAGTCGCCGCGGAGGAAGACACGACCGTGTTATTCATTGATAAGCGCGATGTGCGGCTCCTCTGCATGCAACACCCCGAGATCACTCTTGCCGCGCTCAAAGTGCTCGCCACGCGGCTAAGGCGGTGCGCAGAACTCGTTGAAACCCTTTCCCTGCGGGAAGTGGGCCAGCGGCTCGCCCGGTTTTTGTTAACGGAAGCGCGAAGGCGTGGCAGACGTAAAGAGGGGCAAGAGACCAGCGTTCACCTGACGCTGACGAACCAGCAGATTGCAGCGCGCATAGGGACGGTACGTGAAGTCGTTTCGCGCGCCCTAGCGCGACTAGAGCAGGACGGGCTGATCCAGATCAAAGGCCGTCTCCTTATTATTCCCGATGAAAACGCATTAGCTGAATTTGCGGACCAGCAGGAACCTTAAACACTTGCCTTCAATTCACCTCACAGTCGCCGGCGTAAGAGTGAACAATCCTGAGTCCTGTTAATTGCCGGAGCTCGCTCTCAATTCGCGCCATCTCGTCACGCCCCAATGTTTTGGCGTTGATTGTCGGGACAGCGTAGGAGTCATTGTTGCCGCGGGCTTCAGCACACCACGCAAGCGGTATTGGCCTTGAAGGCAAGTTAAGTTGCACCTCGTCTGGTCTGATTTCGTTGAGCAGTAGGGCAAACCCCTCGATATGCTTTCGGTGCAGACGCTGGAGCATTATCTGGAGGGCCAGATATCCCGAATACTCTTCTCGGAGCGCTTTGATGCCATCGACGATACTGCGAATGGTAACCCCTTCGACTGGCCGGTTTATCATTCGCAAAGTATGATCGTCTGCGGCATCGAGCTTGCAGAAAATCTTGTCTGCTTCCCGAAGATCGCACCTTACCTTTGCGTCGTTTAAATTCGCGGCATTGGTCAGTACCACGATTGGTTTACGAGTGAATGCTTTGACACAATGAATCGCATCGCGGATGTTAGCAGCCAAGGTCGGTTCGCCACTGCCTGAGAAGGTCACAACATCCGCATCCCGCCATCGGCTGGCTTTGAGGTCAGCCATTACCTTTTCAGTTGGAACGTAAATGCGCCGTTCCGCAGTGTGAACGTTGATCCTTCCCAACTGACAGTAATTGCAGCGAAAGGAGCAGATCGAGTTGACGCACAAGAGATCAACGCCGAGGGAGCGCCCCAGGCGCCACGACTTCACCGGCCCGTACACTGTTGAGACCAAATTCATCTCTAGTCCTTGCCCAGGATTGGGGTCCCCCACCATGTCCGCTGCTATCCAATATTTGTTTCTAGGCACCTTTCATGCCAAAAACACACTTATGAATAATGCGGGCTCTCTGGGGCTCGCTGCTCTTCTCTGCTTTCAGGCTCCAGAACAGCCTTCTCACCGTTATTTCTGCTGACAGTCGGGCTTGGCGTCAGTATCCTGATCTGGTCCACTAAAACGTTAAAGGATTAAATTCCCTCAACCTGTTGCGTCCTCCATCTCCACCGCGCGCGGAAACAGCACGTTGTTCTCCAGGTGGATGTGTTGATGAAGATCCTGTTCAAACGCTTCCATCGCCTGGTACAGGGTCTGATAACTGATGCAGCCATCCTTCGGCACGGTATAGTCGGAACTCGTCTCACGAAGCTTCCTCAGTAGATCTCCGGCAGTATCGTGCTCCATCATCATCATACGCACCGGGTTGCGCACTGTGCCGAACGGAGGCGCCGAGATTTCATGACCGTTCTTTGCGGCCTCCTCCATCCGCTCGATGTACGGGAAAAGCATCTGCTCCTCCTTGAACATGTGCGGGGTGAGATCCATGCACAACTCTCGGAACAGCGCCTGAACCGTTAACAGTTCGGGGTAATTCTGGCCGTGCACGGAGCATACCTTCTCGAGCAGAGAGCGCAGCCGGTCCATCTCCTGCCGCGTTGACGCACTCGCAAAGGCAGGGCGCTCAGTAAATAACGTATCTCCGTTTGAGTCGCGCCCGGTGATAATGTTGAACGGTCGCCCGGAGGTTGCAACTATAAAAGGGCTTAAACGCATGTTCCAGGGAGCGACGAAGGTCTTTCACCGCGATACGACGCATCAGCCTAATTGACATGAACCTCGACCATCGGGAATAAAAATACTCTTACCATCAGTTATTACAACAGGTGCGCTGAAAGGGAGGCTAGGTGGGGCGAAGCCGGAGACAACGAACGACCCAATTCGAGCGGATCGCTATTCCCTTCCTGCCGGAGGTCTATCGTTTGGCCCGCCAGGTATCCGACGAGTCGCGCGCTCCGGACCTTGTGCAAGAGACCTATATGCGGCATGGAAGTATTTTGATTCTTTTGAACATGGCTCTAATTGTCGCTCCTGGTTGTTTCG
>DATKDA010000144.1:0-17100 GCA_035512935.1 Pyrinomonadaceae bacterium
AACACGGGCGTGGCCAACGCGCGGGCGCCGATCATCGCCTTTCTGGATGACGACGTAATTGTTCGCGACAACTGGTTGCAGATCGTCAAGCGTAGTTTCGAAGAAACAACGGCGAATTTCATCGGCGGAAAGGTGTTACCGTGTTGGGAACAACCGCCGCCATCATGGTTGAACGTGACGAATTGGGCGCCTATTGCCGCAGTAGATTACGGCAATACTTCGCTCTCGATCAGTGTCGAAAACCCGCTTTGCCTTTTGACTGCAAACATCGCCTTCCGGAAAGAGCTATTTGAACGATTTGGTGGCTTTTCGTCTCACGTGCAACGCGCGGGAGACAGTATCGGATCGCTTGAAGATCACGAGTTTCTTTCGCGACTCCTTCGGGGGGGAGTAGTAGGCCGGTACGTGCCCGAGATGATCGTCGACGCTTACGTCGGCCGTGAAAGGATGAGAAAGGCTTATCATCGCCGCTGGCACACGGGACATGGCCATTTCTATGCGGTTATGAAAGATCCCGAATGGGAACGTTCAAACTTCCGTTTGGCCGGTGTGCCCGGACACCTCTACAGGGACACTGCCAGACACACTCTGATATGGTTCTCTAAACTCTTGCGAGGAAACAGTGACGCAGCGTTTGCTAGTGAGTGCCGTATACGATTCTTTCGCGGTTTCTTTCGCGAGCGCCGCCGGCAAATCTCCGAGCCGCCCATCAAGAGGATTAACATCGATAGCACTTAGATAATTCGATCTGCGTTTTTCTGCGTCTTGTGGCTAATTCTTGCAGTTCGGTTGTAATTCATTTCAATTATTGTCAGAGTATTTACAGCATTGTCTCTACATGTTAGGGTGCGCGCGTCTTAACGGTGCGGAGTTACACCCACCACAGTTTGAATTAAGAAGGCAACAGGCTACCAGAGTTCAATCACGTTTCTTCAGGTGATTCGTCAGCAGAAGTGTGTCCATGTCTTTAAGACAATTACTCCCCCTCGCGATCGTGTGTTTAGTCCTTTGCTATGCACCGTCCGCGTCATCGAGCACCGTCAGGCTGCGTGCCCTTAGTTGGAACATACACTTTGGCCAGGGGACAGATGGAGTCACTAACTACGATCGCACCGCGACATGGATTGCGCGAATGAGTCCGGATGTAGTGGCTCTTTGCGAGATCCCGCCTGACAAGGTGTCGACGCTCGTCAATCTGTTGAATCAAAAGACCGGCCGCGCCTGGAATTCACACTTTGTGCCCAAGGCCCCGGGTATTGCGGAGGGCAACCTGATTCTGTCGACGTATAGCTTCACCGCAATCGGTTCGCGCTTTTTGAGCCACAACCGTTCGATTGCGCAGGCAACGATCAGTGTTGGCGGCAGAAACATCAACTTCTTCGCAACGCATCTCGATCACACTTCTTCGTCGTTGCGTTTGACGCAAGCAACGGAGCTGGTCGATTGGACCGCCGGATTTGCAGCACCGAGGATCGTTGCGGGAGATATGAATGCGGGAAACGATACTGTAGAGGTGCTTCGTCTGTTAAGCGCGTATCGCGACAGTTGGGTTGATTCGTTGAACGTCGGAGCGGCTTTCGCGTATCCGGATAATCCGGTGTGGTTGAACACGAGAACGCGTCGCTGGCGAATTGACTATGTTCTGTATTCGGCTGATACCACGACCTTCACAGCACAGAGAGGCGAGATCCCTGACATTCGCGATTTGAGCAACACAAATGTGGTGAATACCCTTGGTACGCTTGACGACAAGGGAGTCAGACCGTCAGATCACAATCTTGTCGTCACAGATTTTGATGTCTTAAATGTGGCGGCGCCGGAGCCGACTCCGACTACCGCGCCTGTGCTGCTTACACGAGGAAACACAGATCGAGCCATTGCGATCCATTCCTCGCTCTATGTCGCCGAACCATTCGCGGTCAGGTCGCCGTTCAATCTGAGTTCCGACTTGCGAACAAGGATCATGCTCTTTGCGACGAACCTGGAACTTTTCGCGGGTGAATCGCTCATCGTGAGTGCGACAGATTCGCGAGGTATCACTTACGACCTCCCAGTGGAGCACGTAGTTAAGGTTCCCAGGTTTGACTGGTTATCTTCAGTGATTGTGAGGTTGCCGGAGGACCCGTCCCTTAACGGAGACTTAACGATCACGATCAGCTTTAGAGGTAACCTTGGTAATCAGGTGAAAGTGGGGATCAAATAAATTCAACCAATGTGATTTTTGTATTGCAGAAACGTTACAAGTATGCGAAATTTTTGACAGCTTTCTGTCGGCGTGGTATCGTCCGCCAGTTTGGCGCGTGCGGTCTGGACTTAGGATGAGCAACAAAACCAAATCTGAATCACGCTGCGCACAACAGCGGTCCGGTTAGAACAAAAGTTTGATCCGTTCTAATCTTCTGGATCTCTGGCAGGAGATCGAAAACACAAAACTCGAACGCTACGCTTTTACGGCACCTACACGAGAGCCTTAAGCCCGCGTGGTGTTAACCATCTCGTTTAGGATTGTATCCCTGTGTATTTTGGGGTCAGTTGAAACGCCAGGGAAGCGATCGCAAGCATTATCCCATTTGGAAGTGCCTATCCCCAATCCCCATTCGGTCAAAGGCTTAGAGCGGCATCCAGGCGAAGAGTGCTCGCCTGTCTTTTCTGTGACCTCGACAGTGAATCCCCCGGCTAATCTTTCCTCCCGACTCCGATCATGTTCCAAAAGGAGAAATAAATAGTGACCCCTGAACGGCGCATACTGTTTTACGCATTCATCCCGGTAATCGTATTACTTGGTTCGATTAGACTTTCACTGGCCCAGGAAGTCGTCCTTTACGCATCGCAAGCTCCGGTGAAAGTAGGTAACTGGTCTTCTGTTTCTGATTCCACGGCAGCTGGTGGCGCACGGTTAACAAATCCCGACGCTGGTTTGGCAAAAATAACCACGCCGGCAGCAAATCCTTCGAGCTATGCCGAATTTACTTTTTCGGCGTCGTCAGGCAAAGCCTATCGCCTTTGGATTCGTGGTAAGGCCCAAAGCAATTCACCCTATAACGACTCAATTTTTGTGCAGTTCTCCGGAAGTGTGAACAGTAGCGGTAGTGCTGTTTACCGGATCGGCACGACGTCAGCGACCGAATACAATCTTGAAGACTGCTTCGGCTGCGGCATTCAAGGTTGGGGTTGGCAGGACAACGGCTGGGGCGGGATGGGGCCTGAGATTTACTTTCAATCCACCGGTTCCCAAACAATTCGAATACAGCCTCGCGAGGATGGACTCTCGATCGATCAGATTGTGCTCTCGCCTTCAACTTACCTTTACAGTTCGCCGGGCGCCCTGAAGAACGACACCGTAATTCTGACGGAGTCGAGTGGCTCGACCTCTGATTCAAGTTCAACAACGATACCGGCGGACACTGTCATCTGGGCCTCAAATATACCTTCCACTGGAATCAAAGGCGCATGGGCAAAAGAGAGTAACAGTTCGGCTGCCGGCCAGGTCTTGATGCGCCATCCGGATAAAGGCGCGGCGAAGCTTACGGCTGCTCTGGCCAGCCCGACGAACTATTTCGATGTCTCGTTTCCGGCTGAAGCGGGCAAGCCTTATCGCATCTGGATACGCGGCCGGGCAGACAATAATCACTGGGGAAATGATTCCGTCTTTGCACAGTTTTCCGGGAGCGTAAACAGCTTGGGAACTGCCGTGTACCGCATCGGCACCACCAGTGCCACGGAAATCAATCTGGAAGATTGTTCGGGCTGTGGAATTTCCGGTTGGGGCTGGCAGGACAATGGTTGGGGCATCGGAGTTCTAGGGCCGGCGATTTACTTCCAGAGTACCGGGACCCAGACGCTGAGAATCCAGACGCGAGAAGATGGTTTTGCGATCGACCAGATCGTGATTTCTTCTTATGCGTATCTCGTCTCGTCGCCTGGTCTCTTGAAAAACGACACTACGATTCTCCAAAGCACGCTCGGCACGACGACCAATCAACCTCCCACGGTTAGCATCTCAGCGACACCTACCTCGGGAAACAGCCCGTTGTTCGTAAGCTTTTCATCCAACGCGAGCGATCCTGATGGCTCCATCGCGTCTTACTCCTGGACCTTCGGCGACGGAAACACCTCGACGGCTGTAAACCCGACAAATACTTATCAGTCCGCCGGAACTTACACCGCCTCTCTGACGGTAACTGACAATGGTGGAGCGACTGCCAGCGCATCGGTCTCTATAAGTGTCAGCTCTACTCAGACTACGGCAAACTTGAAAGTCTTGAGTTGGAACATTGCCTTTGGAACCGGAACAGACGGTCTAACGAATTGGGACCGTACCGCAAGCTGGATTGCTTCGATGAACCCGGACTTAGCGGGACTGTGCGAAATGCCGTCGGAGCAGATCTCGAATTTGCTCAATCTCCTCAGCAAGAAGACCGGCCGAACCTGGTATTACCATTTCATCCCGAAATATTCCGGAACTTCAGAGGGCAATCTGATTCTGTCGAAATACAGTTTCTCCAGCACGGGCCATCGCTACTTAACTCATTACCGTTCAGTAGCTCAGGCTACGCTGTCCGTCGGCGGGCGGACGATTAACTTCTTCGCCACCCACCTGGATCCTGACTCTTCAAGCGTGCGGTATGCGCAGGTGGGAGAACTCATGAATTACGCGTCCGGTTTCTCCGAACAGCGAATAGTGGTCGGAGACTTCAACGGCGGTCCGGACACGTCTGAATCCATCCGTATGACGAGTTCCTATTACGACAGTTGGATGCAGGCGATGAATGCCGGTACCGCAGTCGCTTATCCCGATAATCCGGTCGGAATGCACACCAGAACCCGTAGAGGCAGGATCGACTACGTCTTCTATTCGACGGGTGCGGCCGCGCTCGTACTAAAAGGTACTCAGATCCCTGATACCCGTGATCTAAACAACAAAAATGTAGTCATACTTCTCGGGACAGCGGATGATAAGGGCGTGAGACCTTCCGATCACAACCCGATGCTCGCTACTCTTGATGTGAAATAAGCGACGGATTACCACGGATAAACGCGGATTAAGACTAATTTTGCGTTTATCCGTGAAGATCTGCGCCTAAGGTCTGGCGGCTCTGAAGTTATCGAAGATCACGGTGCCGGGGTTGTTGGCCTCGGCCTTCCAGGTTCCGCCTTTCACCTCAAACTGCACTGAACTCAGTGGGACTGCTGACGTGTTCCAAGTCTCGGCATAGATTTGAGTCCATGAACCCGGCGCATCACCACTCGCCGGCGCGTTCTCGAAAACAACCTGTCCCGATCCGGAGTCGTGGCGAATGCGCCAGAAGGCGTGATTCGTTGCGTTAAAGGCGATCTGTAGTAACGTTCGCTTTGCGCCGCCGAGCTTGCTCTGGAGGAACAGGTTGCCCGCCTCTACATAGATCCGGTAACAGTTGTCAACGTTCAGACCAATCGTGAAGAACGCGTCCGCGTCCGTATTTGCGGCGGGCGCCTGCACGAGTTGAACGTATGCGTATCCGCCGGTGAAGTTATGCGCAGTGGACGACTTGATGCCGTTGTAATGCGAACCGCTAACGTTCTGCTTCAGAGGTCCGATGCTAAACGTTGTGGTCTCTGTCAGCCCGACAGTTGAATCGGTAAAGCCGCTGAACAGATTGTTGGCCGTCCATTTACTTGTATCGATCGAGCCGTCGTTGAAATTGTCGGCAAGGAGCACTGTTTCGGAGCCCGGCGGCGACGTGAAAGTAAACCCGTTGGAGAGTGTTCCTGTTTGGCCATCGGGATTGGTAACCACCACATCAACCGTTCCGGCAGCATGAGCGGGTGTAGTTGCCGTAAGACTCGTACTGCTGACAAAACTCACGTTGGTGGCTGCAACGCCGCCGATCGACACCGTGGCGCCCGACACGAAGGCGCTGCCACTGATCGTTACGGATGTGCCGCCCTCCGTGCTTCCGGAGTTTGGCGTAATGCCGGTCACGCTTGGGGGAGAATCAGATGAGTAAATGAAGCCGCCGGTAAGTGTGCCTGATTGCCCGTCGGGATTGGTGACAGTTACGTTCACCGTGCCGCTGGCGTGGCTCGGAGTAACGGCATTGATCGTCGTGCTTCCGACGACGGTGGCTGACGCAGCCGTGCCGCCGAAAGTAACGGTAGCGCCGGTAGCGAAACCGGTACCGGAGATCGTGACTGCCGTGCCTCCAGTGGGAGGTCCCGATGAGGGCGTAACGGCCTCAACGATTGGCGCAGTGTTCGGCGTCGTGCTAAAGAACTCGGACATGTTGGGGGCCGTTGCAGAGGCGCCCGGGAAACTCGTCAGTCCAATGCCTTCGGCCATCAGCCTTAGAACGCTCTCATGCTGATAGAAACTGTTCGATTGAAATGCCTGCTTCGCTTTGGAACTGATCACGATGGTGACGATATGACCGCCACCATGCTGAAGATCGCTGTTAACTGACTCGTCGTAAGTAATAACCAGGAGACCGCCCTGTCTGAACGCTGCACTCGCGAGCAGCGGGTCGATATGCGTCTTGAGCCAAAGGTCCGATGCGGCCAGTTTGTCGTCGTTGGTGCAGGTCGACATCCCTGCCGGACAGTCGTGCGAGTTGTTCTGTTGATTGGGAACGATGAACGAATAATGCGGCAACTGGTTGGTTGCCAGGTCGGAAGCGAAGTGAGTAAACGGCACAATGTTGTTTGCCTGAGAGGAGTTCTCGAGCACGTCAGAGAAGTAGGCAAACGGATTATGGCGCTTGACGTAAGGATATACGTCTCCGCCCGTATAGCCGACGGAGGGCAAGCTCTCCGCGTAGGCTTTCCACGTTTTGCCGGCGAGGGCTAGCTGTCGAACTATATTGTCCGCAGTGACTGTGCCGGAGAAGTTGCTGTCGTTAGTTATCACTTGGCCGGTAGTTAACCAGAAATAGTTTCCGATTGACGGCTGCGTGTTAGCGAAGTAATTGATGGCGAGGCCGTAACGATCGGCAAGCTTATTCAAGTAAGGCATTACCGAACTGCCTCTCACATTAGAGAAACTCTGATTTTCTTCGACTACGATAAACACGCGATCGAACAATGGGACCGGAGTTTGAGGCGCTACATAAGTGAACCCTCCCACTTTCGTTCCGCTGAGTCCGTCGGTGTTTGTGACCACGACATCGACTGTTCCCGCGGTATGAGCCGGTGTCAGCGCGGTGATGGTGTTGCTGTCTACGACCGACACGCTTGTCGCGACAGTCCCACCGATGGAGACGGTGGCGTTGGCTTGAAAACCGCTGCCGCTGATGGTTATCGAGGTTCCGCCTGCCGTGGGTCCGGAATTCGGATCGACATTACTGACTGATGGAGCAAGCGCGCCTCCGCTGGACTTCGGCAAGATCGTCGTATCGTTTTTAAGAGACCCGGGCGAAGTGGTGAGATAGGTCTGCGGCGACAGCACGATCTGATCGATCGAGAGGCCGTCTTCTCTGACCTGAATCCTGATCGTATGTGAGCCGCTGTTTGCAAAACGGATCAATGGACCAAGCACGCCGACGCCCCAACCGTTGTCCTGCCAGCCCCAACCCTGTATGCCGCAACCGGAACAATCTTCAAGATTCATCTCCGTGCTGGAGGAAGTGCCGATGCGGAAGATCGCACTGCCGCTGCTGTTAACGCTGTCGGAGAATTGAACGAACACCGAATCATTGCCCCAGAAGTCGTTTTGCGCCCTGCTGCGAACCCACAAGCGATAGTCAGTGTTCGATGGAGCATCGAACGTCATTTCAAAGTAATCTGATGGGCTGGCTAGAGCTTGGGTACGTTTCGGGGCGCCAGCGTCGGGATTCCAGATTCGAGTACCTCCAGCAGCGGTCGAATCCGAAACTACAGACCAATTGCCAACCTTTACAGGTGCTTCAGCGGCCCACAAAACAATGTCGCCGGCAGCGGGCGCCGGTGACTGTGGCGTGGTGGCGCTGACGACATCGCTGTACGATGAAAACCCGCCGCTATTGAAGGCGCGAATCCGATAGTAGTAGGTTGTTTGTGCACTGACAGTTACATCTGAATAGCTTGTTTGGTTAGCGCTGGGACTGGCGATCTCGACCCAGTTGCTCGAACCGTTCGGACTACGTTCGAGACGATAGCCGGTTTCGTTGGACGTATCAGTCCAACTCAGATCTATGCGGGTTGGGGAGACTGCGGTAGCTGCGAGTCCCGTTGGCGCTGAAGGCGCAGGCTCCGAACCTGTCGTGACAAAACTCCACGTGGGGCCGCTGGCGCTAAGGTTCGCCATGGTCTTTCCGACCACTCGCCAGTAATACGTAGTACCCTCAGCCAGCGTGATGGGAATCGTGTACGATTCGGTCACTCCATCGTCAACCGATCCGCTATCAAGCAGTGGTTGACCGCTGACGGCGCCACTCTGAATTGTACTGACATCCGAAACGAGCAGCGGCGGATTTGATGACGTGCCGAAGTAGATATCGTATTTATGAGCCCATCGTCCGCCTTCCCAGCGGAGCTGAATAGTTGTTGGTTGACCGATGGCGCCGTTTGAGGGCGACGAGTAAACCGGTTGGTTGGGTCCCAGCGGCACAAACGGCTGGTTCTCAGTTTCCGAATTCCACTTTCGCTCGAACTGATCGACAAACCACTGGAAAATCCACGATTTAGTAGTGAAGTAATTATGCTCTTCCTGGGAATTTGAAGATGGACCGGTCCAGTTGGAAGAACCGAAAATCGTCATGCCCTTGCCGTACAGGAGCACAGACTTTTGATGGTTCAGTCCCAGATGCTTGCGCATCTTGATCTGCACGCCACCCATATACATCCGGTCAACGTTCCAGGAATCCCATTGCCGCGCCGGATTACGATATTCCTCCGGTTCATGTATGAGACGCACGGGAATGCCGCGCTTGACCGCATCGAGCGTAGTATCGGTATACCTTTGATTGGTAATTCGATACATGATGATATCGATCTTCTGCGCCTCGTGATTCATGTTCACTTGCGTGCGGTTGAAAAAGTCCTGGCTACTGTCGGCGCTGGGTGGGAAGTTGAGCTCGGGATCGATAGCAAACGTTGGATACGTGCGCGTAAGGAGTCCGTTGATGTTAGCAAAGTCCGAATAATTGACCGTGTCAGTCCAGAGATCGTCAAATTTTGTCTTGAAGCTCTGGATGAGGGAGACGTCGTCCGTGAAGTAGATCGCTTCGTCGATATAGTTTGAATTGGGTTCGGTGGGCACGAAGAAGTTGGCAGAGAAGTTAGCCCCGCTAAATTCGAGCTTGCCCTGACCCGCGAAAAGCATCATTTTCCAGTGCAGGATGCCGCCCCCATGTTTGTACCGCATCGGGATGCCAGCGTCTTTGAATTGATTCAGGATCTGCTCGTTACCTGCGTACGTGGGATTCGCGCGCGGGTCGACAAGAATTCGGACTGGAACTCCCGCTTTGAACCGATTGACTATCTTGTTAGAGATCGAGGTGTCCTGCATGAACCAGAATGCAATATCGATCCCGACCGTTTCCTGGTCGATGAGATTCCAGAGTGGCACCCGGCAATCTTCGTAAGCACTGTCGCACAGGCGTTCCTGGGCCTGTGCTAAGCTTGAGATAAAGACTAGAAGAATGGCTAATGTGACGTGGCGGCTCTTAATGTGCATAAAAAGAGAACAGCGAAAACGGAATTTTCTGAATTGTGCCTATAACTTAACGTTACCGGGAACGTTGTCGCTAAGGTCAAACCAAATCCAAGATTTAATAGACATATAATGTAATATGGATCGCTACTTCAAGAAGTAACGCGCAAAACCGTCGATTTCTGAGGACAGTTCGTTATAGTTTTAACGCCCTTGCGTTCGAGAATTTTTCGGACATACGCAGAAATCCACACCCGAACTGTGCTATACACTTCGCCCGCTGGTGCTTGCCACGTTATGATGCTCCACATACTTTGCCGAATGCTCCTATGCGATGCAAGAACTGAGCCAAACGTTGAAACGCGTTACGCGGAAATCTCATTAGTAGATTTTGGACAGCCGACTCCAACTTCTTCCAATTTCAGACTTTCTAATCTGGATTACAGGCAGGATCGCGGATTTGCAGGATTATGAAAGGCAAGTTGTCTTGAAGTTTTCCGTCATAATCGCCACTTACAACCGCGCCGAGGAGCTTGTTAAGACTCTCGAGAGCCTGAAGAATCTCGAGTCGACCGGGCCTTGGGAAGTAATTATTGTAGACAATAACTCCTCCGATAACACGCGCGATGTGGTGTTAGAACGCGTCGAGTCATTTCCTGTTCCGCTTCAGTACATAATGGAAAAGGAGCAGGGCCGATCCGCAGCTCTGAACGCCGGAATTCTTGCGGCGAAAGGGGAGATTCTGGCGATTACGGATGATGACGTTCGAGTTGAGCCTCTCTGGTTGTGCAATGGGGAACGGGCGCTCGACCGCCTCGACTGTGATTACCTTGGTGGAAAGGCGCTTCCTATCTGGAGTGGAGAACTGCCGGATTGGCTCCCCAATCGAGGCGGCAAGCATTGGGGTGTGATCGCTTTGCTCGACTACGGCGCAGAGCCGATTGAATTCGGAGAGAAGGTGCCGTTGGGTGTCAACATGGTCTTTCGTCGCGACTGCTTTGATCGCGCGGGGTTATGGGACAACAGCATCGGGCGAAAAGCAGGCACGCTGTTGGGACAGGAGGTTCGCGAGTGGGCGCAACGCGCACGCGCCGCGGGATTGCGCGGTTTTTATTCACCTGATTTGATTGTTCATCACGTCATCCCGCAAGACCGTTTAACCAAGAAGTATTTTCGGAAGTGGTTTTACTGGCATGGAATCAGCCGAGCAATTCTTTACCATAACAATCGCCTCGATATGGAATCGCCTGAGAGTACGGCGCTCGACTTTTCCAAGGTCCCTCACATTGCCGGGGTTCCAAGGTATCTGTTTCGCACGTGCATCAAAAAATTCTTTTCGATATGGGGGGCAACGGTACGGCGCGACGCGATTGCTCGTTTTGAGGATGAACTTTGGATCTGGTTCTTCGCAGGCATCTTGCGGCAGCGTTGGAAGGACCGTAAGCTCAACTTAGCATAATCTCTGCGTACTCTGCGACGCGGCGGTCGATGAGGGACAACGAACTCAGGACCGCAGAGACGCCGAGGACTCAGAGAATACGAAGAGAACGCACAGCTTAAAGGTTTGATGTGTCACAACCTGCCCTGCCAGCCAACAATCCGGTTAGCCAGACCAAGCTCATCTTTCAAAATGTTTCGGTGAACTACTTAGTCACGGGCACCGAGCTCTTGATCGGTGTTTTCATGCTGCCGTTCAATGTGGCTTATCTGGGCCAGTCTGCCTATGGTCTCTGGATACTGGTAGCTTCGGTAACTGTTTACTTTTCAATGTTCGACATGGGCTACGGCATGGCGCAGGTAAGGTCTGCGGCTAAGTATCGTGCACAAGGCGACACGGTCGCTCTGAATGAAATTACCAGCACGATCTTTTACGTGTTCAGCGGAGTGGGTGTTTTCACTTTTGCGCTGACTATCTTGCTCTCGTTCAATCTCTACAAGTTCTTTCCGCTGACCTCAGCTCAATCGCAGACCGGACGGACAGTCCTACTATTCATTGGCACCTATGTGGCATTGGGATTTCCCACGAGCGTATTCGGCGCTATTGTGAATGGGTTTCAGCGCACGTATTTGAACGGCATTGTGGCTTTTGTGACCGCGATCGTTGTGGCCGCAGTCAACGTAGTCGTTTTACTTTCAGGGTATGGCCTCGTTGAACTGGTGGCGGCCACGACCGCAGTTCGAATTCTCAGTTACATTGCTTACGCACTTAATGCCTATCGAGTTTTTCCAGCACTTCGCATCCGCCTGAAATATTTCAGACGCGAACGACTGCGTGAAGTCACCGGCTTGAGTATCTTCTTTCTCATTATTGACATTGCAAATAAGCTAAACTATTCGACCGACACGATTGTGATTGGTGCGTTTCTGGGAACGAGCGCTGTCGTAATCTGGGCTGTTGCCCAACGACTGATTGAAATAGTCCAACGAATCACGGACCAGCTCAACTCCGTTCTGTTTCCCGTTGTCGTTGATAGTACGACTGTAGAGCGGTTCGACAGGCTGCAGAAAATATTGATCCAGGGCACGCGTTTGTCCCTGGCCATGGTGGTGCCGCTGGCGACTGTTCTAGGGCTAACCGCGCGGCCTCTGGTAATGGTTTGGGTTGGGCCGGAGTTCTCCGCCAGTGTCGACGTAATCTATATTCTTAGCGTAGTTGTCGCGCTTCGGGTAGGCAACGCAACATCCGCGGTGATTTTGAAGGGTTCGGACCTTCATAAGTTCCTGGCCTTCTCGAATCTGAGCATGGCGGTGGGTAACCTAGTGTTGAGTGTCTTGCTGGTACGTGTCTACGGCTTGATCGGAGTTGCAATTGGAACGTTAATCCCGATGATTCTGATTTCGATGTTTGTCGTGTTTCCGGTGGCGTGCAGGCGAGTTGACCTTTCTGTACTGACCGTAGTCAGGAAGAGTGTTTGGCCCGCGACATGGCCGGCGATCTTAATGGGCGGTTTCGTACTGCTCACGCGAGGCAGAATCCAGAGCTCCTGGTCGTTGCTGATTCTTCAGTCCTTTGTGGCAGCGGTGATTTATGCCGGGCTGTTTTTGCTGTTCGCGATAAGCCGACATGAACGGGATTGGTACTTTAATAAGGTAAAGGAAGTTTTTAAGCGAGGCTCGGTTACCAGTACTCCTACCGAGTTCAGCATGCCCTCATGAAAGCAATCATACTAGCGGCCGGAAAAGGAACCCGTCTCGACGGCGCTGCCGTGAAGCCGAAGTGTCTCATTAAAATCGGCGGCTTAACGCTTCTTCATCGGCAGATTGTTACGCTACGGAATTTGGACATCAACGAGATCATTGTGGTTGTCGGGTTCGCCGGCGATAGCATTCGCGAAGAATGTGATAGTGGCGTCACTTTCGTCGAGAACGTTGACTTTGCTGAAACGAGTAGTCTTTATTCTTTGTGGTTAGCGCGGGACTATCTTTCCGAGGGTTTCGTAGTGCTGAATTCGGACGTGCTCTTTCACCCACAGATGTTGACAGACCTTATCAAATCTGAGTGTGAGGATGCGTTACTGATTTCCAACACATCCGACGAGTCGGATGAATTGGGCGACGAGGAGATGAAGGTCAGAGTGGAAGGCGGACTCGTCTCCGACATTTCGAAGGATATGAATCCGTTAGAGGCTGACGGTGAAAATGTGGGTATCGTCAAATTTGGACCGCCTGGAGCAAAGATTCTGGTTAGTTACATGGATGAATTAATTAACCAGGGCGCAGTAAAAGATTGGGCGCCGCGAGCGTTTCGCCAGTTTGCGTCCCGCCATCCATTGCATGCCTTAAGTACTCGCGGCCTTCCTTGGATCGAGATAGATTTCCCTGAAGATTATCAACGGGCAATAGAAGATGTTTATCCCAGGATAGAGTCATTACCGGTTACTTGGAAATCCAGCTTTAAACCGTCTCGACATCACTCTGTTGTATCTCTCGATGAGCTTTAGGCGCGTTATTACTGCGGCCCGCGAACTTGATAAGCAACTGCATCGGCGGCGCTCACCCGACCTAAGACGATTGCTTGTTAACGCCAGAACAGCGATGAACTATGCAACCCTCGCCCCGATCGTTGAACGGTTGCAGGACGATAACAGACTCGAGTTTTATTTTACGGCCAGTGAAAATTCCGCAAATACCGAGACAATCTATTCCGAAGCTCCGAAGCCATTTCAGATAATAAGTCCGTTAGCAGCAGCCTTCATGAGATTTGATGCGTATTTGGCAGCTGACTTCTTGTGGGTAAAATTACCAAGGGGCACTAAACGGGTACAAACCTTCCATGGGGTAGCTGGCAAGTACCGAACGATCTATGACTCGCCGGGAAGAACGATGCGAGAATGGGATCGCTTGTTTTTCATTAACGAGCATCGCCTGCAACATTTTATTGCAAGCGGAGCAATCGATGAAGGTAGTCGAGCAGCTTGCTTGATTGGAATGCCGAAACTCGATTGTCTGGTGGATGGTTCTTTAAGTCGAGACGAGGTCCTTGGTTCCCTAGGGATCGATCCCTCCAGAAGGACCGTATTGTATGCGCCTACCTGGTCTCCCTACTCTTCGCTCGTGACCATGGGCGGGGATCTTGTGCGACGACTGGGCGCAGCAGGATACGCAGTAATTGGCAAACTCCACGACCGTTCCCGCGAGACGCGGTACGCAAATTCAGGAGGGGTCGATTGGGGTGCTCGTTTGGACCCACTCTTGCGGGGCACTGGTGGTGTGTTGGCGACAGGTAGTAACTCCTCCAGATACTTGCCTGCTGCAGATGTTTTGATTACCGATCACAGCTCCGTGGGGTTCGAATATCTACTTCTTGATCGTCCCTTGATTCGGATCGAAGTACCCGAGCTGATTGCAAAAACTGACATTGAGCCAATGTATGTGGAACTGCTTTCACGCGCTTCGACTACTGTGCATAACGTTGACGAAACTATCACTGCTATTAACCAGACTTTCGATGATTCACGGCATAACTCCGAGGCGCGCCGGGCCGTCGCAGCGGAGATGTTTTACAAACCGGGAAGCGCAACAGAGCGCGCAGTGTCGGAGATGTATAACGTGTTGGAGTTGGATTCGGTTGAATAGCAGCTCAAGAGATCTACTTTGAGTCGGTGCTGGATCTGAGAAGACAAGAGGATCGTAGGGTCGATCCGGTGTAAGCTTAGGTGGGTTCTGACTTCATTTTACAATGGGAAGCCTGCACATCTCACGGTTCGCCCGCGCAATTCGGTATAGCGCTAGGGCATGCAAAACCCTGCTCTTTGATCAGCGGTACTTCACCAGTGTTCTTGATGGTGAGTATAAAGATGATGAGGGGTATCTGCCCTGGTTCACTTATACGGCTATTGAAGCGCTAAAGAATTGGGATCTCTCCCAGAAACGAATTTTTGAATACGGCTCAGGCTATTCAACTTTGTTCTGGGCCAGTCGATGCAAGGAGTTGGTAAGCGTTGAGCATCATTCTAGCTGGCATGAGAAAATCTCTCACCTCGCCCCGAAGAACGTGCAGTTAATCCTTGCCCCAATCAATGAAACAAAGAACGACTATCACCCCTCACCTGAAACACTGGTAGAATTCAAGACATACGCTGAGTCAATAAGCAATCTTGGGAAGTTCGATGTGATTGTGTTGGACGGGTATGCTCGATCACGAATGCGCTATCAGTGTGCAATAGCAGCATTACCACACTTGACTCAAGGTGGGATTATTATTCTTGATAACTCTGACTGGTTGCCGGCGACGGCAACGTTTCTTCGACAGGCAGGATTGATTGAAGTTGATCTTAGCGGGCCGGTTCCAGGGAATGCCCAGACGCAAACGACATCATTCTTTCTTAGTCGAGATTTCGACTTTCAGCCTGCCAATCTAAGAGAGCCGCGAATGCCGGTCGGTGGTCGACCTGACAATTGGGAACGCGCTTTGGAAGAAGAGATGCTGGCATCTCGGGGGATAAAGCCTGAATAACCTATTGTGAAATCTAAAAAGCTTAGAGAAATTAGTGTAAACGAGCTTCGGGTTCGCGCCTCCCAGCTCCTATCAGCCTTGGCCGAACGAAACGGCTGGTCAAGGCTGACCAGGGTCGCAACGGACGAAAGCCTTTTAAGTTTGCTTCATCCGGGGTTTGCTGGCGTAAGACCGGAAGACTTGCTTAGCCGTTTCCGGTCGCGAACTGAGCCAAAGTTCTTTGCCGCCTTCACCGATCGCGAAGCCACCATTCAAAAAATGAGAAGCAGATGGCCTGAGGCGGAATCAGAAATCGTCAAAAGAGCGGATGACATCGTCGATAGTAAATTCGACTTGCTCGGTTTTCGCAGACTTAATTTCGGTAATCCTGTTAATTGGCACCAGGAACCGATCTCCGGCAAACGAGTTCCTTCCATTCACTGGAGTAGGCTGAACTTCCTCGATGCTGAGCTGGTCGGTGACAAAAAGGTTGTTTGGGAGTTGAATCGCCATCAATACTTTGCCTCGCTGGGACAGGCCTACTGGCTTACGGGCGAAGAAAAGTATGCACAGACGTTCGCGACTCACCTCAACTCCTGGATGGACCAGAACCCGCCGAAGTTAGGCATCAACTGGGCCAGTAGCCTCGAGGTGGCGTTTCGCTCGATCTCCTGGATCTGGGCCCTATATTTTTTCAAGGAATCTCCCGCGCTGAATGCTCAAACCTTCCTGCGCGCATTGAAGTTTCTCTACCTTAGCGCGAGACATCTTCAAACATATCCGTCAACCTACTTCAGCCCAAATACTCATCTCACGGGTGAGGCGCTGGGACTGTTTTACTTAGGCACCATGCTGCCGGAATTCAAAGAGTCTGACCGGTGGCGTGGCACTGGCCTGCGAATTCTGAGCGAGCAGCTTCCCCGCCATGTAAAACCTGATGGCGTCTACTTTGAACAGTCAAGCTACTACCACCGTTACACTGCAGATTTCTACATGCATTTATTCATTTTGCTGCGAGCGAATGGCCAGGCAATGCCGGTCGAGCTTGAACCAAAGCTGAGAGCACTGCTGGACCATTTGATGTACATAACACGACCAGATGGCACCACGCCGCTCTACGGAGACGATGATGGAGGGAGATTAGTCACGCTGGATCGACGGGGACCAAACGATTTTCGAGCGGCACTCTCTACTGGGGCTGGACTCTTTCGACGTTCTGACTACAAGTATGTTGCTGATGGGGCCGCGGAAGAAACGCTTTGGCTGCTTGGGCCGGATAGTTTACGAGAGTTGGATCTGATTGAGTCGAACGAGCCAGCAAGGCAATCTGTAGCCTTTAAGGACGGTGGCTATTACGTGATGCGCGACGGGTGGACCAGCCAATCCAACTACCTGCTCTTTGATTGTGGACCACACGGAGCACTCAACTGTGGCCATGCTCATGCCGATGCGTTGTCGTTTGATTTAGCGGCCGGCGGCCGCACCATTCTTGTTGATCCAGGCACGTACACCTACACGGGATCAAAGAAATTCAGAGACTGGTTTCGCAGCTCTTTTGCTC